>NZ_RYDJ01000017.1:0-80683 GCF_003970355.1 Flavobacterium bomense
TTTGAACCCCAGTCTGAAAAGACTGGGGTTCTTTTGTTTATAGATACCACGTGTTCGCCATGCGGGCTCGGTTCGTCACCTTTCTTTGAAAACCCCTATTCCGATAGGAATAGGGGTTTTTGTTTTAAAAAATTATGTTTTTTTACTTAAATTTGGACAAAGTTTTAAACTAATTTTATTAGTACATGACAAAAACATATATTATTGAAATTCAACAAAATAACTGCTACTAAAAACAGCTCTTATAGAAGAATGCAAAGATTCATGAAGGAATTTTATTTTCGCATGAAAATAGTTTCTTCATTGATATTCATTTTATTATCAGCTAAATCCGATTTGGTATTGGTGCTAGATAGAACCAATTGGAAGTTCGGAACTAAAAACAGTAACATTCTGATGTTGGGAGTAAGTTATAAAAACGTAGCATTTCCATTGATGTTCAAAATGTTGGACAAACGAAGGAATTCAGATACACTAGGGAGGATTGATTTATAGAATGGTTTATGTAGATGCTACAGTATTACCGGAACCTCCAGAAGAATTGTATATCAAGTAGGGGCATTAAATTTGAATCCATTAACTCCTACAAGCATTGGATTATTAGATAATTTCAAGGTTAATGATCAAAAAATGTTTGCTGTAGCTAACGCAATTGATGCAGAAGCTTTTGGGATAACCTTAGAACCTAAGGAAGGAAGTTGAACCCTTACAATGGAACAATTATATACGTTAGGAAAAGTGTAAATAGTACTTCTTCTTAATTACTAACAAAAAAGGTTCAACCGTAAAGCGAGGGCACTGAAAAAGTCTTTTTAAGAATTAATTGTTAATAAAAAGGAGTAGAAAACTATAGTTTTTTGCTCCTTTTTTCGTATTTTTAATGGTAGCCAAAAGGCTTTTAGATGTTAGTTCAACAACAAAAAATTCAATTCAGTCTGTACTCTTCGTTATATGATTTAATCGTTCCCAAGGACAATATGCTAAGAAAAATCAATGAGTTGATAGGTTTTTCATTTATCTATGATGAGTTGCTAAATAAATACTGTACAAATAATGGTCGCACAGCAGAAAGTCCTGTGCGTATGTTCAAGTATTTACTTCTGAAAACAATTTATACCGTTTCAGATATTGATGTAGTGGAGCGTTCCCGTTTTGATATGTCCTTTAAGTATTTTTTGGAAATGGCACCAGAAGAAGATGTTATCAATTCTAGTACGTTAACAAAATATAGAAAACTACGTTTGAAGGACACCGACTTATTAAATCTATTGATTAGTAAAACGGTGACTATAGCCCTTGAAAAGGGCATTATCCGTCCTAAGTCTATTATAGTTGATGCCACACATACTTTATCGAGATCAAATCCATTTTCGGCAATTGCAGTATTGCATGAGCGTTCAAAACTACTGCGAAAAACGGTTTATTTATTTGATGACCAATGGAAAGAACGTATGTCAGAGAAGAACAATACCAATGAATTAGAAAAGGAATTGGCCTATTGTAAAGAGTTGGAGAGACGGCTAGAAAAAGAACAATCTTTAAGTTCTATACTTGCGGTGAAAGAAAAATTAAACTTGCTTAAAGAAACGATAGAAGACACTCAGGAAAATTTTACGTTATCAAAAGATCCAGATGCTAAAATGGGGCATAAATCCGCTGATAGTTCCTTCTTCGGCTATAAGACTCATTTAGCGATGACCGAAGAGCGTATCATTACAGCAGCTGTAGTCACATCAGGCGAAAAAGGAGATGGCCCGGAGTTACCTAAACTTTTAGAAATTAGTCAGGAAAACGGAATCGATGTTGATATAATTATTGGCGATGGAGCCTATACAGGAAAAAAAAATCTCAAACTCACAAGTGGGCAAAATATTAAAGTGGTAGCAAGACTAAATGTTACAATAGCACAAGGGGCTAGAAAAGACGAAGATAAATTTGATTACAATAAAGATGCCGATAGATTTGTTTGTCCTGCTGGTCACATGGCTATACGAAAGGCTTGCCAAGGCAAAAAAAATGTTGGAACCAATCAAATACAAACCTACTATTTTGATGTGGAAAAATGTAAGACCTGCTCTTTAAAAGAGGGTTGTTATAAAGAAGGAGCCAAGACAAAAACATATTCGGTGTCGATAAAATCGGACTTACACCAAGAACAAATCAGCTTTCAAGAAACTGACTATTACAAAGAAAAAGCAAAACACCGATATAAAATAGAAGCGAAAAATAGTGAGTTGAAAAATGTACATGGTTATGATAGAGCAATATCATATGGCATTACCAATATGCAAATGCAAGGTGCAATAGCAATTTTCGCAGTCAACTTAAAAAGAATACTCAAATTAATGTAGGAAAATCAAAGCTACATGCGCAGTACACTCAATGAGCCTATAAAAGTCAAAAATCGACTCATATAACCTATAATAAAAAACAGTTGTAAAAATTAAAACGCTCATAAAGGATCTTTAAAATCCTGTTATAAGCGTTTTTTTATTGTCTAAAAAACGACTCTAATCAAAATAAGTGAAGTTTTTCAGTGCCCTCCGTAAAGCTGAACCTTTTTTATATAAAAATCTAAAATAACAATAACTATAAAAATTATCGCTAATTTGCATCATTGGCTCAAGGTCATTTTTAAATTTTACGTGAAATATCACTTCGCAAAATCTACTCTTATTAAAATATTACCACAACCATCCTTTGTTACAAAAAGCAAAAACTTTGTCTATGCTATCCATCGAGGTATTCTTTCTTTAGCCCTGAATATACTCCTTACCAATTTCAATGCATCCCTTTTACCCCCCCCTTGGATAATTACAAACATTCATTTATTTTTTTGAAAAAATCTTTATCCAAGGGTATAAATCATAATAAGTGCTATTTTTTAAATTAGACCGCTTATGCGGTAATGAAAAAATGGTTAATCCCGATAGCTATCGGGAGTTAAAAAGCCCTAACTCCACGTACGGAAACCGCGGTGGTCTTAAGATCGATTATGACGTAACCAAGTAAGAAACTGAAGTTATACGCCATAGAGTTTGTATTTTCGGTACTGCTCCAATAGTTAGCTGATATTGAAAGCAGTGTGTTGTTACCTGCTCGCAAAGCCTTTTGTGCACTATAACGATTGGAATACAATAATATTAATTCATCAATACTTGGCAAATACCACTCAGGGCCTAATCCGTTAATATAAGTTTTCGTTGGGCTTCCTGTCATTAAATTGGTGTTAAATGCACCATCTTCGGTACGGTTGGCACCTGTAAGTGTGGGTGCTGTTTGCCATGCATATGTGCTTTCGGTAAGCGCAACGATAAGCCCGTGTTCTAAACCATCGCTACCTTTGTAGAGATAATAAATTATGCCACCATTAAAGAGTTCGCCAAGGTAATGTGTAAAACCACCCGATGCTGCTGCCCAAGTAGCCACACCACTTCCATTTGTTGTAAGTACTTGCCCGTTGGTGCCATTTATAGCAGGATAAGTAATACCACCAGCGGTTAAACCTCCAGTTAATGTCCAGTTCGTACCATTATTTTGTGCTTTAATGGCTCCTGTACCGTTGGCTAAAATGATGTTGTTGGTAAGCGTTGTGGCTAAACCTGTTACATTAGCCCCTAGTATGGTGTTGCCAGATCCTGTACCGGAACCTGCACTTACACCTGTATTGTAACCGATAGCAGTATTGTTGTTGCCTGTTGTGTTTTCGTACATCGCATCCTTACCTATAGCAGTGTTGCCGCGACCTGAGGTGTAGTAAAGGGCATTAGAACCAATACCAGTATTGTTACTGCCGATTGCGTTAATGTGAAGAGCATTAACACCGATAGCAGTATTTTCGCTACCTGTGGTGTTGTTTCTAAGGGCTAGAGCTCCATTGGCGGTGTTAACGCTACCTGTGGTATTGACCTTTAATGCCTCATAGCCTACCGCTGTACTATAGAATGAATTGCCTGTACCACGCCCTACAGTAATTTCATTGAATTTCGCATCAGTGCTAAAAGTTTTTACGCCCGCAACAGTTTGCGCAGTTGTTAAATCTACAAAAGAACCTCCAGCAGAAGTTGCCGCATTTACAAATGCGGTTGTGGCTAAGGCGGTCGTATTATTTCCAACCGCTTGAGTTACGCCAATAGTTCCGGTTGGCAATATAGGTGCGCCGGTAAAAGTTGGAGAAGCTATATTAGCTTTTAAGGCTAATGCGGTATTTGTAGCGGCGATTGTTGTTAAGCCGCTCAAATCTTGATCCCCTGAGTTAGTGCCCGATTGATTGCCAAGTTTTGTGATTTCTGTTGCGTTGATAAGTCTTTCTCCTGTTACTTTATCTACTTTGGATCCTAATGCAGTTGCGGTTAATGTTGAAACAGGTTTATTAACATCGCTGGTATTATCTACATTACCTAAGCCCACCATTGTTGAGGTAATTCCTGCTACCGTTCCGGTAAAAGTGGGAGAAGCTAATGGTGCTTTCAGGTCTACCGCACTTTGATCTGATTTAGCTGCCAGCGCAGCTAGACTCGCCTTTAAGTCTAATGCGGTTTGTATGGCAGTTGATATCGGCTTTGCTGCATCGCTTGTATTATTTACATTGCCTAAACCGACCATCGTTGCTGTTACTCCAGATACAGTTCCGGTAAAAGTAGGAGAAGCTAATGGTGCTTTCAGGTCTACCGCACTTTGATCCGCTTTAACTGCCAGCGCAACTAAACTCGCTTTTGCATCTAATGCGGTTTGTATGGCAGAGGAAACAGGTTTATCTGCATCTGCTGTGTTATTTACATTGCCTAAACCTATATCGGTTTTATTTAGTGTTATTGCTCCGTTTACCTGTGTAACTCCGTTAACTGAAGTGGTTAAACCAGCTGCTCCTGTTGCACCGGCTACTCCTGCTGCGCCAGTATCCCCTTGAATTCCTTGGGGTCCTGTTGTAGGTACTTGACTATCTACATAAGTCTTAACCGATTTTACCGTTGGATATTTAGTATCTGATGCAGCATCAGTTGCAATACTAGTGCTTTTGTTTGTTACATTTTCTTTTAAACTGAATACTAATTGAGCAGCGGCACTTATTGGTTTATTCAAATCGCTCGTATTATCCATATTCTCCATTCCGAAGTTTGTTTTTAAACCACTCATCGTAATCGCTCCGGTACCTCCATTTTCAATAGCCACCATACCAGTAACATTTTCTGCATTTTTAGTAAAAAACGCAAAAGGAACCGAATTAAAGTGCTGATTGCTTATTTCAGTAAAAGAGTTGCAACTGCCATTTGTGTTAATAGCCACAATCAATTTTTTACTGATAGAATTCCATACGATTTCCTGAAAAGAGGAAGCATACCCGCCTGTTTGTGATCCTGATCCAATGATCAGATTGACAATTCCAAATTTATCTGTTTTAGTTTGAATCACTTCCTGATATTCTACATTAGAATATTCGTCAACAAATTCAAACTTCATGCAAATGTCTTTACTTACTAAAAAAGCATTTGAATTATTTACTCCTGGTATTTTTTCTCCTTTTGGATTCAAAATTACGGCCTGATAGGTTATCCCATTAGTTTGCGCAAAATTTTTGGCGCCAATAAAAAGGAAAATAAGTAGAATTATTTTTTTCATAATTTAATTTATTTAATTGGGAAATTAACACCTAATTGTAGTTGATGGGTCATGAATGATATTTTTTCAGTTGTCGAATTGGATATGTTTAAAGTTTGACCATAATTATAGCCAATACTTAAAAAACCCAGGGAAGGAACACGATACTTGACTTGAAAACCGATGGATGATTCCACTACTAGTCCCGTAAATTCCTTTTGGTGCACTAAATCATAATAAGCGCCATCTATTTTTTGTTTTCCATAAATGATGGTTTCGCCTAAAATACCCACTTGCAGTAAAAAATTTAATTTATGAAAATCGTCCATAGGGAACAAAGAAAATCCTAATCCTGTTTTAATGCCCAGGTATTTAGTTTCCCAACTATAGGAATTTGCAACATTCCCGCCTAGGGCATTATATTCATTAAGAGAAAGTCCATATGAATAAAGTATATGCTTATTTAGTATCGGTTTATTAAACCCAATTTCATAAAAATTACCCGTTCCGCTTTGAAGATCTGGATCTGATTGCCCAAAGCCATTCTTATAATCATACTTTGTAAAATTCTTTCCTGTATTTAAAAAAATTTCTTGTGAAAATAATTGACAGGAAGTAATTAAAATAACAAATAGTAGGTAATTTTTCATCATCGTTTTATAATTTTAGTATAATAATTGAGGTTGGTGGAATTTAGTCGTACTAGGTATTCTGAACTTGGCAACTGTGCCAAATTAATAGTCAAAATTGTGTTGACGGATACTTTTTTTTGTTCAAATATCAAACGTCCCAAAATATCAAAAATAGAAATGGTAATTAGATCAGTAATCGATTCTGAGAATTGAAAATTGACAGTTTCAGTAAATGGATTGGGATAGGTTATGGTTTTAATACCTTCAATCACATCTATTTTATTGGAAGTAATATATTTCCCCCAAAGGCTTTGCTGAAATCCTTGCATTACGGTATAATCTTTATTCGTGGAAGTTCCTGTCATACTTTGCTGACCAATAGTTTGTACTACTATCAAACCATTATATGTTTTTGTTGATATCCCTTGAGAAGAAAGCATTTCATGGTGTAGTACCTGTGCATAAAAAGCTGTACTGAAAAGTAAAAGTAAATATTTCATATAAACGGATTTTGATGTAATGATAAGACAAAAAAAAAGCTATCAAACATCATAAATCCGACGAACTACACAAATTAATCAAAATAGTAAGAGTTTTTGAGTTTTTAGTAAATAATAAATTCAAAAAATGATACAATAAAAAGTAATTCTGAAATCAAAAAAGAATTGTTTCAATGTTAATTTAAAAACATATTACTTGTTTTTGAATTTTTTTGCTACCGAAAAATTGAATTAATAATATATATTTGTCTTTGTGTCGCAGCGTCTATTTCAGTAAAAACAAATTTTTAGTTTTATTTAAAATATATAAATTTTGATTATAAATTTACTTTTCATTATCACTGGTTTTTTAGGCTTTTTAACCTTAATAATAATCCTAGCAAGCTTTAGAAGAAATAAAACGATCAATTTTTATTTAATATTGATTTTTACTCTAATTTCTATTCGTTTTCTATTAAGCGGATTTTTCTCTTTTGGTTATTTAGTTTATTTAAAAGAACATTATATTAATTACTGTAAATTTTTAATACTAATCATTCCTAGTTTATATTTGTATTTTAAAAATTTAATTGCCGATCAGAAGCTATTTATGAAGGCTGATCTTGTCCATTATATTTTCCCTCTTGCATTTTTGGCGATAAATTTATCTGTCGTAAGTACAAATTATTTCTTGCCACCCTCTTTTTATTTTTCCTTCTTTTTAGTCTTAATATTGTACACCATAACATACTTTTTTTTGGCTTACCAGATATTAAACAAGAATGTTTGGGCAAAAAAAAATGGAGAAAGTAATAGTAAACATAGTATATTGATTAAAAAATGGAACCTTTTTTTGTTCATCATAGTATTAATTATTTCGCTTAAACTTTTTGCGACGCTCTTTTTAGTTAACGATTATCGCAGTGGTTTTGTTGTAGCCGATCGTTTTCAGTGGATAGGTGCAATAATTTGGATAATAACTTTTTTTAGAGTATTAATATCTCCAGAATTACTTTATGGCTACCCAATTTTTGATATCATGAAGGAAACAAAAAAGGTCAATCTGTTATTGGATACAGATTGGATTGTTGAATTTAACAAAGAGCAAAAAAAAGATCAAGATAGTAAATTACAAGAAAAAATTGATAAATATATTATACGGTATATTAATGAAATTGAGGAAATTTCTAGAAAATTTGAATTGTTTCAAGATTCAAAATTTTCAATAGTTGACTTAGCAATAAAATTAAATATTCCCAATAGCCATTTAAATTATCTTTTTAAGTATCATTCTAAAATCTCGTTTTTAGATTATAAAAAGAAAATCCGAATTTATCGTTCAATTCTATTGATTGAATCGAATTATTTAAAAACAAATACAATGGATTCACTAGCAAAAGAAGTGGGATTTGCCTCATATAATCCCTTTTTTACCAGTTTTAAAAATGTTACTGGAATTTCTCCACAAAAATATATTATCAAAAAAAATGATTTTTAAAAAACAAAAAAGCTTCCAATTTTATAGATTGGGAGCTTTTTTTTATTAGATTAAATCCTATTTCTAGTCCTTATTTTTACTATAGTATTTTCTATATTTTGAATCCTATTTATTTCGATTACAACAAAAGTAATATAACAAAAAAAGGCGCGACAGAACTTGATAAATTGGTTTATGTGATGGCTCAAAATGATCAATTAAAAATTAATGTAAAGGCACATACGGATTCCAGAGGAACAGAGGAATTTAACTTGGATCTTTCTGAGAGAAGAGCAAATGCTGCGGTAGCTTACATTGTTTCAAAAGGAATTAGTGTTGATAAAATAACAGGAGAAGGGTTTGGCGAATCAGAATTTAAAGTGGATTGTCAAGAGAATTGTACCGATGAGGAGCATGCCTTAAACAGAAGTTCGGAGTTTATGATCGTTAAATAATAGACTAGAATTTTAAGTAAACAAAAACAGGATACCGTAAAGCATCCTGTTTTTATTTACTATTAGATTGTCTGTTTAATTATCCATGAATCGTTTCCTGTTTTCCGTAATTAGTGATAATTGATCCTTCAAATTCTATCCATGCTGCCCATCTTTTGTCAACATCTACATTATCAGCATATTTCCGTGCAAATCTCAAAAATGTGGTGTAATGTCCCGCTTCACTAATCATTAAATCTCTGTAAAAAGTAGCCAGTTCAACATCTTTTATGTTTTCTGATAAAACTTTAAATCGTTCACAGCTTCTTGCTTCAATCATTGCTGAAAATAATAATCGGTCACACAATGCATCTTTTCGGCTGCCATCTTTTTTCATGAATTTGAAAAGTTCATTTACATAATGGTCTTTTCTTTCTCTGCCTAAAGTCAATCCTTTGCTTTTTATTAAGTCATGTACCATTTGCAGATGTTCTAACTCTTCTCTTGCAATTATTAACATTTCGGTTACTAGTTCTTCTATTTCCGAGTTGTAGGTAACAATACTGATGGCATTTGAAGCAGCCTTTTGCTCGCACCACGCATGATCCGTTAGAATTTCTTCTATATTTGATTCAACTATATTTACCCAACGCGGGTCTGTGGCTAATTTTAATCCTAACATACTGATGAAATTTATTTGTGCAAAATTAGTGTTTTATAATCTATTTTTGATTCAAATGACCAGATTGAACTCAAAATAGCATTATTTTGCAATTGAAATTTTATAATACTATGAATCAAGTTCAAAAGCTTTTAATTATTGGTTTTGTTTGGCCGGAACCCAATTCGTCTGCAGCGGGAGGAAGGATGATGGAATTGATTTCACTCTTTAAAGCGCAAGGTTTTAGCATTACGTTTGCCAGTCCTGCACAAAACAGTGATTACATGGTTGATTTACAAGAGTACGAAGTGGAGAAAATAGCAATAGAACTTAATAATTCCAGTTTTGATGTTATTATAAAAGAACTGAATCCTGGTGTGGTTTTGTTTGATCGTTTTATGATGGAAGAGCAATTTGGTTGGCGTGTTGCCGAAAATTGTCCGGATGCGTTACGGTTGCTAGATACCGAAGATTTACATTGCCTAAGATTGGCTCGTCAGAAAGCATTCAAAGAAAATCGTTCCTTTAAGACTACTGATTTATTTGTTGAAGAGGTAGCCAAACGTGAAATAGCCAGTATTTTACGTTGTGATTTGTCTTTGATGATTTCTGAATTTGAAGTGGAACTTTTGGAATCTACATTTAAAATTGAGAAAGCCTTATTGTATTATTTGCCTTTTTTATTGGAACCAATTGTTGTTGCCGAAATAGACAAGCTACCTTTCTTTGAAAAACGAAAAGACTTTGTTTTTATCGGGAATTTTCTTCATGAGCCCAATTGGAATGCGGTTCAGTATTTAAAAGAAACGATTTGGCCCTTAATTAAGATGCGTTTGCCAGAAACAGTTTTGAATATTTATGGTGCTTATCCTTCTCAAAAAGTACTGCAATTGCATAATAAGAAAGAAGGCTTCTTAATCATGGGACGTACCATTGATGCGAAAGAAGTTGTGAAGGAAGCACGAGTGGTTTTGGCTCCTTTGCGTTTTGGGGCGGGTATTAAAGGGAAATTATTAGAAGCCATGCAATGCGGAACGCCAAGCGTAACAACTACTATTGGTTCAGAATCCATGCATGGTGATTTGTCTTGGAACGGTAACATCACGGATGATGTTGTTGATTTTGCGGATGTGGCAGTACAATTATATCAAGACAAAACAATTTGGCTTCAAGCCCAACAAAATGGACTAAAAATTATTAATCAGCGCTATGTAAAATATTTGTTCGAAAATAACTTTAGAACTAAAATAGAATTTTTATGTGCTAATTTGAAGGAACATCGTCTGCGTAATTTTATGGGAGCCATGTTGCAACACCATACTTTAAAAAGCACAAAATATATGTCTCGCTGGATTGAAGAGAAGAATAAATAAAAAATCCCGTCAAGTTTTTGAAACAAGACGGGATTTGTATTTTAAAAACGGAGTTATTACGCAAGCATCGTTACTGGGTTTTCTATAAATTGTTTCAATGTTTGTAAAAATTGAGCTCCAGTTGCGCCATCAATTGTTCTGTGGTCGCAAGCTAAAGATAACATCATTGTGTTTCCTACCACAATCTGACCATTTTTCACTACTGGTTTTTCTACAATAGCTCCTACGGATAGAATAGCAGAATTGGGTTGGTTAATGATTGAGTTGAACTCAGTAATACCAAACATTCCAAGATTAGAAACGGTAAAAGTACTTCCTTCCATTTCTGTAGGTAATAATTTTTTGTTTTTAGCTCTTCCTGCAAGATCTCTTACGCTTCCGCCAATTTGAGATAAACTCATAGCATCTGTAAAACGCAATACAGGAACTACTAATCCGTCTTCAACCGCTACAGCAACTCCTATATTCACGTGATGGTTTATAAGAATTGAATCTTCTCTCCATTGTGAATTCACTTTTGGGTGTTTTTTTAAAGCCATTGCACACGCTTTTATCACCATATCGTTAAACGATACTTTTGTGTCCGGAACACTGTTAATGATTACTCTTGATTGCATTGCTTCATCCATTGCTACCTCTATCACTAAGTTGTAATGTGGCGCGGTGAATAAAGATTCTGCTAAACGTTTCGCAATGATTTTTCGCATTTGCGAATTTTTGATTTCTTCTGTAAAAATTTCTCCTGCTGGAACAAATACTTTAGGCGCAGCTGCAGTTTCTGTTTTGGCTGGTGCAGCCGCTACATTTGTCTGGGCTGGAGCGGCAGTTTGTGGCGTGAAGTTTTCAATATCGCTTTTTACAATACGTCCGTTTTCACCAGAACCTTTTACTTGTGTCAATTGAATTCCTTTATCACTTGCAATTTTCTTTGCTAATGGGGATGCTAAAATTCGTTGCCCGTCAGTTGATACTTCTTGAGCAAGTGGTTCTTGAGTCACTGGCTCTGAAGTTTTTTCTGTCGAAGCAACTTCTTTTTCTATCTCTTTTTCAGCTACGGGCGCTGCTTGTGGTGCTCCGCCAGTTTTATGATTTTCTGCAATTCCGGAAATATCCGTTCCTGCTGGTCCAATGATTGCTAAAAGGCTGTCTACTGGCGCTGAATTTCCTTCTTCAATTCCAATATACAATAAAGATCCTTCGTTGAAGGATTCGAATTCCATTGTTGCTTTGTCTGTCTCGATTTCAGCAAGAATGTCTCCTTCGGCAACTGTATCGCCTACTTTTTTTAACCAAGTCGCAACAGTTCCTTCGGTCATGGTGTCACTTAAACGAGGCATAGTAATAACTATAACTCCCTCTGGTAAAGCAGTGGTAGTAGGTTTTGTTTCTTCTTTTATAGCATCGGGAGTTGCTTCTGTAGTAGCTTTTGCTTCTTCTTTAACTGGAGCCACATCAGCTGTTTTTCCAGCGATTAAGTCAGAAACATCTTCGCCTTCATCTCCAATAATTGCTAACAAAGAATCTACAGCTGCGGTTTCTCCTTCCGGAATACCTATATATAAAAGAGTTCCTTCATTGAAGGATTCGAATTCCATTGTTGCTTTGTCTGTTTCAATTTCGGCAAGGATATCGCCTTCGCTGATTTTGTCCCCTACTTTTTTTAGCCAAGTCGCTACCGTTCCTTCCGTCATCGTATCGCTCAAACGAGGCATTGTAATTATTGTTGCCATAATTGATTTATAGTTTATGAGGTAAAAATGGATAGTTCTCTTGTTCGTATACTACATCGTAAAGTTGTTGAATAGGTGGGTATTCAGATTCTTCAGCAAATTTCACACATTCTTCAACTAAACTTTTCACTCTCTTATCGATTGCTCCAATTTCTTCATCGGTAGCATATTCTTTTTCTTTAATTATATCTAAAACCTGTGTAATTGGATCGATTTTTTTGTACTCTTCAACTTCTTCTTTCGAACGATACAATTGCGCGTCTGACATTGAGTGTCCTCTGTAACGGTACGTTTTCATTTCAAGAAAAGTAGGTCCGTCACCACGACGTGCTCTGTCAATTGCTTCTGTCATAGCTTCAGCAACTTTTACAGGATTCATTCCATCTACTGGTCCGCAAGGCATTTCATATCCTAGACCTAGTTTCCAGATATCAGTATGATTCGCTGTTCTTTCTACAGATGTTCCCATGGCATATCCATTGTTTTCAACAATAAATACGACAGGAAGTTTCCATAACATTGCCATGTTGAAGGCTTCGTGTAAGGATCCTTGACGTGCGGCGCCATCACCAAAATAGGTCATAGTAACACCCCCAGTTTCAAAATACTTGTCTGCAAAAGCCAATCCTGCACCTACAGGTATTTGTCCGCCCACAATTCCGTGTCCACCATAAAAACGGTGTTCTTTTGAAAAAATATGCATAGAACCACCCATTCCTTTTGAAGTTCCGGTAACTTTTCCTAAAAGTTCCGCCATCACACGTCTGGGATCAACTCCCATTCCTATTGGCTGAACGTGATTTCTGTACGCGGTAATCATTTTGTCTTTTGTCAAGTCCATGGCGTGCAATGCACCGGCTAGTACTGCTTCTTGACCGTTGTATAAATGTAGAAAACCTCTAACTTTTTGTTGGATGTATAATGCGGCAAGTTTGTCCTCAAACTTTCGCCAAAGCAGCATGTCTTCATACCACTTTAAATATACTTCTTTTGTAACTTCTTTCATCTGAATTTTTCTTTTGCTAAAGTGTTATTGTATTATCAATGTGTACCTATAACGCAAAATAGTTTCCTCCCACAAATTTGCGCCCCGAAGGGTCGGGATGCAAAAATAAGACATTCCAACTTAGAACTAAAATTTAATAGGTAGTTTTTGGATTTTTTACAAGTATTTTTTGTCAAACATAAAAGGGAGCAGGTTTTTTAGGGATTCGGATTTGTAAATTGTACCAATCTCTCCCATGAAATAGATTTCAATAGGAGTCTCTTGCCGAATTTCATATTCGGCTATGGATTGTCTGCAAGAACCACAAGGCGGTATTGGGGTCGAAGTCGTATTAGTATCTGAAGCAGCTGTGATAGCCATTTTCAAAATTTTAGCCTCTGGATAGACTGCGCCTGCATGAAAAATAGCCACCCGCTCCGCACAAAGCCCGGATGGATAAGCCGCATTTTCTTGGTTTGAACCTAAAACGATCTTGCCGTTATCTAAAAGAAGGGCTGCGCCAACTCTGAATTTTGAATACGGGGCATACGCTTTTTTTCTAATTTCAACAGCTTGTCCCATTAAATTCTGAATGTCATTTGGCAAATCTTCAATGGCATCAAATGCTTTGAATTGTGTAGTAATTATTATTTCTTTCATACTAATTTGAGGAAAAAAAATCCAAACTTCATTCCGAAGCGTTCGGGCTGAAATTTGGATTATTATTGGTAAATTTTATTTATGTTTAATATTCTTCGTATTTATCTCCAAAATTGAAGGTAAGTGAAAAACGAAGGGTGTTTTCTAAAGGGTTTTTTACTTTTGATGCCGAGAATAAATACGAAACATCTACTTTGACAACATTGTATTTAAAACCTGCTCCAAGGGATAAAAATTGTCTAGCCCCTTTCAACGGACTTTCATGAAAATATCCCAAGCGCATGGCAAAGGAATCTTGGTACAAATATTCAGCACCTACCGCATAAGTTACTTCTTTTACCTCTTCTCCAAATCCATCAGGCGCATCACCAAATGATTTAAAAACACCAGATGCCCAGCCTATTGAACGGTAATTGTCATTGTTTTGATTGCGTTCTTCGGGAGCCACTGTGCCATCTCCATTCAAATCTGGATTTTGAGGAGTTGGAACTAATAATTTATTAAATTCAACATTTAAAGCAACCTTATTATAATCGTCTAATATAAAATCAAAACCAGTTCCTATTTTTAGATTTGCAGGAATGAAATTATTATTGAAATCATCGTTGTCGTAACTAATTTTTGGTCCTAAATTCTGAATATTAAATCCCGCTCTCCATCTCCCGTTGAATTCATTGTACGCCAGTTCTTCGGATTGGTAAAAACCGGCTACATCAACAGCAAATGAACTGGCAGATGTGGCGTCGTTATTTTCGGAAGCAATTTTTAAATTAGAATTTATAAATCGTCCTGCAATCGCCATCGAGAATTTCTCGCTTAGTTTTAAGGAGTAGGAGCCGTCAATAGCAAATTCATTAGGCGATACGGTTGGAAAGGTTTCTGTAGGTTCGCCAGTTCTGCGTAATTCAATATCGCCCCATCCAAAATAACGAATGCTTCCTGCAAAAGCACTTCGGTCATTCAGTTTTTGATAATAGGTCAGTTGTGCTAATGCGATATCATTTACCAGATCAGTAAGGTATGGCGTGTAACTTATTGAAAACCCTTGCGCATCTGTGGCAAATGCATATTTTGCCGGATTCCATTGCTGAGAAAAAGCATCGGCTGATGTGGCAACCCCTATATCTCCCATACCTGCAGCTCTTGCATCGGCAGCGACTAATAAAAATGGAACTCCAGGGTTTATGACCCTATTATCCTGAGCTTTTGCAAAGGAAACCATAAATAAAAGGGTAAAAATCAGTATTGTTTTTTTCATTATTTCAGAAGGTTTGTTAAACAAATATAGTATTTAATTAAAGGATTACAAGTTTCTCATATTTTTCGGATTTCTTGTTGGTTAGGCTTGATTTTACAGTGAGTTTATAGATATAGACTCCCTTCCCTATTCGGTCTCCAAAATCATCTTTGCCGTCCCAAGTGATTTCTTTGGATAAAAAACCGTCTGTCGTGACGATTTGATTCCTTGTCCAAACTATTTTCCCTGTTATTGTCATTACTTGAACCTGAACGTCTAATGGTTCAAATGGTCTGTTGTGCGTAAACCAAAACTCCGTATAGCTGACAAATGGATTGGGGTAATTTAGCACATGTGTCAATGTTATGGCATCATCACCCACTACAATAAACTGAATTTCTGTGGTTACGGGATTGTTGTACACATCCCAAGCTTTGAATGCGATTGTATGCAACCCGGGAGCTAAATTGCGCAACGGAAACCGAAGCGTTCCACTGGTGAAATCATCCAGTTTTGTTTGATAATAGTCATTTAATACAAAGGGATTGCTTACATCTCCATCTAAAATGGCAACAATATCATGGCCTATTCCGCTGGCTGTATTTATGCCGTTTTCATCTTCAAGTAACGCAACAAGAAACGGGGATTCATTTGTTATTCCGCCAGAAACAAAAGTCTCGTCATTCATGTATAACTTCACTGTTGGGCTAATATTGTCTGTTGCGGCATTTTCGTTTATTCCGCCTATTTTTATGGTAGCATCATATCCGGTTTCGTTTTGTAATACTTCATTTTTTTTGGCATAAAAGCTAATTCTTCCGTTTGCCAAAGGGATTCTGATGTCTCGGGGTACAACAAAGCTAAATTCAAATTCACCGTTTGTAACCGATGCATTTCCCCGGAATATGGTTTCTCCTAAAACATTAAAATTCATGACTGGACTATTTCCGTCATTATTATAGGTTGCTCTTGAAATGGTTTTGTCAAAAATAGTAGTGGAAACTTCACCATTATAGTTGGTCAAAGGATTGTTGTTCTCATCCGTAACTTCGCCGGTCAACTTGATTTTAGAGAGTGATTTGAAGTCCTCAATACTTTGGGTAACGGCTATGTCATTCACTTTTGTTAATCTAATTTTTGGTCTGGGGACAGCGAGCATTAATGCAGGGTCGCCAATGTAAAAGACGACATTGGTCGCTGAATTGGGATTGCTGTTTTTCGAAATTCTCAGTGCTTCTGCAATAGATAAATATTGGTTTGAGCCGTATGATAATAAATTTTTAGTAAAAACATCATTAAAGTTTTCGGCACTAAACTGACCAATGGAACGAATCGTTGTAATCATGGCTATTGCCCCGCCTTTTGGGTTCCAGTACGTATATTCCCCAGCTGTAGGTCTAAAGGGATTGTCAAAGCGGGAAAATTCACAGGTAATAGTGATGAATAATGGATATTTGAATTGATTGCTTAAATTTTGTCCGTCTGATTTTTCCCAAATCCGCTCGCTTGATAAACCGTCTTCGCCACCATGACCTAAATAATTAAATACTAAAGCGCCTTTTTCGAAAGCATTAAAGAAATCGGCTCGTGCTTTAGGGTATCTGGATCCTCCTGCAGCGGCTTCCTGAATGTAGGAATCCAAGAGGATTTTATTGACATTCAAAAAAGGTTTTTCGGTAGCAATGGTATTTGCAAGCGTATTTTGTCTTTTTTGCAAAGTGGCATCGGAGGCAATATCTGAATCATCAGAAATTAAAACAAAATTATTTCTCCAGCTTCCGTAAGATTTTATGTCGTGATATTCAATTACTTTATTCACCATTTCATCCGCCTGTTTGGAGTCGTTCACCAGCATTCGGCCTACTGCAATATCGATTCCCCCAAAATAGGAAATAACATTTCCTTCTGAAGGATCCATTAGTCCAAAAAAATCATCAGAGGCAAAAGAGGATTCTCCCGATGTATTGCTATTTAAAGAGTGATAAATAGGGACAACATTGGTATTGTTGATGATTCTGTTTTTGAAATCGTAGGAAGCATCGCCAAAAAGGTTAATGAATTGTATTCTTTTTTGTGGTGTTGAAGCATTTTTATAGATGTATTTAATGCAGTTTCTTATAGCAGCGACATCCTGTTTGCCCGAAGAAAATTCTTGATATATCGATTCTAAAGGGATTACTTTTACATTCAAATTAGAATAATTGCGGTGAAAACCGGCTAGTTTTTCAGCTTGAGAAACTAAAAATGAAGGCGAAATAATTACATAATCGATATCTTGAAATTGACCCAGACTATTTTTGAATAAGGTTCCTTTTAGGTTTTGATTCTGGACCGTTGATCTGCTTTCTTTTAAAGGAGTATAATAATCCAAGGCCTCTACTGCAATGTACTTTCTGAGTTCTCCCAAACCTGCTTTGAAATTGACTGTATTTTGATCTACATTTTCGATTTTAGTTGTGTTGTAGCTATCCGTAACATCCCATATTTGAGAGATTCCCGCTGCATTTGAAATAAGATAATTGACAATTCCGGTCTTTGCGCCGGATTGATCGTATTGAAAATGAAACTGTTTTCCGTATCCTTGAAGTTTTCTCTTGGCAATTAGCCTAATATTATCCAGAAAGCCTTTAGAGCCCGGAACGCCATTGTTGTTGTATTTGAGCTTTATTTTGACCGTTTCGGCCCCATTGAATGAGGCGTTAATGGGTAAATACCCCAAAACAAATTCAGTTTCTGAATTTTTATTCAGCGCAGGAAACGAGATGTTTCCAACTGAAATTCCGTTTGCAGTCACAGTAAATGAAGTAGGTGTAAAGGCGGCTGAGGCTGCTGTCAGCATGATTTTAACGGGTGATGTGGCGTCAAAATTAGGAAAGGTAAAGTCAAACTCCTGTTCGTTTTTAACCTCAAATGATTCGCCAAGCCATTGACGGCCCAATCGGGCAATGTTTGCCAGATCTACTTCATGGTGTTGGTGATCATCAAAGGAGGTTAAAGTCAACGTGCTGTTTCCGGCAGGTTGACTTAAAGGAGCCATTCTTTTCCCGTCAGCACCTTGCGTTGTAATGTAGTAATACGATTTTGTGTCATATAAGTTAAGGTGTGTTTTGCTTTCCTCATTCCAAGTATCAACGCCTTCACCATAAAAAAGGATGTAATCTTCATTGTTGAAAATGCCGTCCCCCTCGCCATTTATTTGAATTGCATTTTCGATCAAGTCATTTGGATAGTAAATGTTGTTGGACAGTGGTGCCATTCGTCCACCATTGCCGTATATTTTTATTTTTCTGGGGTCAGCGGTAACATCAAGTCCGAGTTGTTGCAGAAAGCTTTTAGAGATTTTATACACGCCCGATTTTTCAATATAAAATCGAAACCAAGTACCGCTCGATAAAACCGAATTAGAAATGCCATTAAACGTTTTTTCGGAGGGTGAAATTCTAGAAGCGTTACGCTCTATTTCATACGAAAAGGATTTGATTCGTTTGAATCCGAAATTATCTTTAATTATTGGTGTAAGCTCAATAAAGGCATTCTTTAGCTCTCTGGAATTACGTATTTGCAAAGACGAACTTACTGTTTTAGGAAGGTTTGCAATATCTAAATCTCCGAGTTCAGCAGCAGTAATCGATTCGTAAATTATATTTGTAACTTGAATTTTCCCTTCGTCAAAAGAGACTGGTTCATTTATTTTTAAAGTAAAAAGGAGCGTTTTGGCAGTAGCATTATAATGGAAACTATTTCCTAAAAAAAAAGGGATCGTAACTTTGAAATTACCATAGGACATTTCTTTTTTTTCTAACCAATCGATGGTTGCATCGCCTTTGATTTGGGCAAAAGAAATGAACGGAAATAGGACTAAATAAGCCAAAATAATTTTTCTCATTATTTTTTTAACGGGATTAATAGACAGTTATTATTAATCAGTAAAAATAAATCATTTCATGTTATAGTAAATAATAAATATTATAAATTTGCGTTCGTATATATAATTTGTTGTTAAAATTGGTTTTTTGAAAATAGTAAGAAAGATCGATGTTGATTAATTGATAATTATTATATTGCGCCACTAAAATTATTACCCACTAAAGAGTATGAAAGCAAACAGAATTATGAGCTTACGATTGTTAATATCAATCCTGTTTATTATTGGTTTTTCCAGTTGCAGTAAAAAATCTAGCTCAAAGAATACTTCAAGAGCGACTGGTTGGAATATGGACAGTAAAAAGGCAGGTTCAAATAATAAGAAACAAGTAGCAGGTCCGGGATTGGTTTTTGTTGAAGGAGGTACATTTACCATGGGTAAAGTGCAGGATGATGTTATGCATGACTGGAATAACACCCCAACACAACAACATGTTCAATCTTTTTATATGGATGAAACGGAGGTAACGAATTCAATGTATTTGGATTATTTAGACTGGTTGAAAAATGTGTATCCACCAACGGAAGAAAATTATAAAAATATATATGAAGGTGCCTCGCCAGACACTTTAGTTTGGAGAAATCGATTGGGCTATAATGAAACAATGACCAATAATTACTTAAGACACCCTTCTTATGCAGAATATCCTGTAGTAGGTGTAAATTGGATTCAAGCAGTCGAATTTAGCAATTGGAGAACCCAACGTGTAAATGAAGCGCTTCTGGAAAAAAACGGATACCTTAAAAAGAATGCAAAAACACTAGATGTGACTGCAGACAGCAATTTTGATACTGAAACCTATTTAAATTCACCGACCTTGGCTTATGGAGGAAATGAAGATATTGTATTAAAAGGAAGAAAAGGAGCCAGAAAAACTCCTAAAGCTGGAAAAAACGGGACGGTTGTGGAACCAAAGAATGTTTATGCGCAGCGTTCTTCCGGAATTCTTCTTCCGGAATACAGGCTTCCTACAGAGGCGGAATGGGAATATGCAGCTGCAGCCGATGTGGGACAAAGAGAATATAACATATACAAAGGGCAAAAAAAATATCCTTGGTCAGGCGGGTACACGCGTTCAGGCAAAAGACAAAGCAAAGGGGATCAATTGGCTAATTTTAAGCAAGGAAATGGTGATTACGGCGGAATTGCAGGTTGGTCTGATGATGGGGCTGATATTACAAATGAAGTAAAAAAGTATCCTGCAAATGATTTTGGATTGTACGATATGGCCGGAAACGTAGCTGAGTGGGTTCAAGATGTTTACCGACCTATTATCGATAATGAAGCAAATGACTTTAATTATTTCAGAGGGAATCAATACACTAAAAATAAAATTGGTGAAGATGGCAAAGTAGAAATTGTCACTAAAGACAATATGAAATTTGACACTTTAAGCAACGGAAGAATCATTGCCAGAAACTTTCCAGGTCAAATCGCTCAGGTACCCGTTGACGAACAAGAGACTTATCTGAGACAAAATTTTAATAAAAGTGATAATATTAACTACAGAGATGGAGATAAACAATCTACTAGATATTATAATTTTGGAGATTCAGAATCAGATGACGAGAAAACGAAAGAAGAAAAAAACATGTATAACTCCCCAATACACAATGTGACTACGGACAGTTTAGGGAACATGGTTAGGAAATATGATAAATCAAGCAAAAGAACAACTTTGATAAATGACAATGTCAGAGTTTACAAAGGAGGATCCTGGAGGGATAGAGCCTATTGGTTAGATCCGGCTCAAAGAAGGTATTTTCCGCAGGACATGGCCACAGATTACATTGGCTTTAGATGTGCGATGTCTCGAGTAGGAGCAAAAGCAGATAAAAAAAGATCAGCCAGAAATTAATTTTTATATAAATACAAACAAAAGCCCTTTGATTAGGGCTTTTGTTTTTTTAAATCGTTTCAAATGGATATTAATTACATTCATAGTTTGTTTTTGCAATGCAACTCAGTTTCAATTGACACCCGCAAGATTGAGCCAAACTCCTTATTTGTTGCCATAAAAGGAGAGCGTTTTGATGCTAACACTTTTGCAAAAGAAGCATTAGAAAAAGCAGCTGCGTATGTTATAATTGATGATGAATCTTATTTTATTGATCAAAGGACTATCTTAGTTGAAGATAGTCTGGTCGCGCTGCAGGAATTAGCAAAATACCATCGTGAATATTTAAAATTACCTATAATTGCGCTTACGGGAAGTAATGGAAAAACAACCACTAAGGAACTTATTCAGGTTGTACTTTCGAAAAAATTTAAAACCAAAGCAACCGTTGGCAATTTAAACAACCATATTGGGGTTCCATTGACACTGCTTTCTTTTACTTCAGAAACTGAAATAGGAATAGTTGAAATGGGAGCAAATCACAAAAAAGAAATTGAATTTCTATGTGAATTAGCAACACCGGATTATGGGTATATCACTAATTTTGGCAAAGCCCATTTAGAAGGTTTTGGTGGTGTAGAGGGCGTTATTGAAGGCAAAAGCGAAATGTATCAATACCTTTCAAAAAAAGACAAGCTTGCTTTTGTTAATTTGGAAGATACAATTCAAGTTGAAAAATCAAAAAGGTTACACTCATTTACTTTTGGTATAAATAAAACAAATGCGGATGTTAATATTACTTCGATTAAGGCAAATCCTTTTGTAGAAATATGTTATTTCGGATTGGAAATAAAATCCCACCTAATTGGGTTGTATAATGCCAATAACATCAATGCAGCGCTCACTATTGGTAAGTATTTTAGTATCGATGATATCGCAATAAAAGAAGCTTTAGAAAGCTATGTGCCTGAAAACAACAGGTCACAGTTGTTGACAAAAGGAACTAATCAAGTAATTCTAGATGCCTATAATGCAAATCCGAGTAGTATGGCTGTAGCTATTGAGAATTTTCTACAGTTAGAGGATTTAAATAAGGTTATGATTTTGGGAGATATGTTTGAGTTGGGACAGGAAAGTCAGCAAGAACATAAAGCAATAGTTGACCTTCTTTTGAACGAAGATAAAGTGAAATGTTATTTTATAGGTGCAGCATTTTATACCAATAAACTTGAAAACAACAACTTTTGGTTCTATAGTACATTTGAGGAATTTTCTAATGATTTACCAATGATAACATTCAACAATAGTACTATTTTGATAAAAGGATCGAGAGGAATGGCACTGGAACGAACGTTAGATTTTTTGTAATTAAAAAATATTTTTTTTAATAAAAATGCCATCATATTTAAGTTATGATGGCATTTTTCATGGAAGTTCTCACACCGTGACTTTGAAGACCATTGATAAAGCTAACAGCAACTTCTCCGGCTAAAACTGGATCTTCAGAAAAATATTCGAAGTTTCTTCCGAGAAGAGGCGATCGCTTCATATTTACTCCGGGTCCTAATACTATTTGAAGATCGTTAGTCTGAGATTCGATTTCTAGGGTTTCACCCATTTTTTGTACCAATGCTGGATTCCAGGACGAAGCAAGTGCCGATGCAGTCGGAAAACAATGGAAGGAACACTATTAGTAAAGTCGAAACCTTCTGCTTTATGCAAACCAAGCGGTCCATCCGTCATAAAAATAGTAGGAATATCCAGTATTGAACAGCTTTTGTGGACTAATCGGTTTCGCCGGAACATAAAAAAGCTTTTCTTCTAAACTCATTTTAGCTACTAGTTTTTTTGCCTTAGCGCGATAATCTACATCTTGAGCATGCGATTGGGAGATTGATATCAGTCCAAAAAGTAATAAAAACATTTTTTTTCGTCTTTTACTGGGTTGTTTTTGAATTATTGGGTTCGTTAATTAAATGTGTTATTTTGAAGCATTGTGCATGTTTATTTGATTCGTAATGCATTTTGCATAATTTTTTTAGACTATTTTTAGTACAGATGTGTTTTTACACAATCGATTTGTACTATTATTGCAGTGTTTTTTCTTTTCAATAGAAAAACACTGCATTGAGAGTTTTGAAAAAGTGATGTTCTTTAATTTTCTTATAAAAATGAGCTAAATTGCAACACTAATAAATTATACTTTAATTATCAGAAAATAAGTACATGTTAAAAAATATTTTAGACAATAAGGAAAACTATCAGCCCGGTTTATCAATAGATTGTGTGATTTTTGGATTTCATGACAATCAGCTAAAAGTGTTATTGATAAAAACAAAGTACAGTGATAAATGGGCTTTGCCCGGTGGTTTTGTGCCTATAAATGAGGATATTGATCAGGCTGCTGTCACTGTTTTGAATGGTAGAACGGGACTAAGGGGGATTTTTCTAAGACAATTTTCAACTTTTGGAGCAGCCAGAAGGTGCAATGTTGATGTCAGTAATACTGTTTTAGATTTTTACGGAATACCTTTAGCGGAAGGCAAATGGTTTGCCAGTCGTTTTGTAACCGTTGGGTATTATGCCTTGGTTGATTTTTTAAAAACGATTCCGCAACCCGAGGGTAACAATGAAACGGTGGAATGGATTGACCATAATGCGGTGCCGGAATTAGTTTTAGATCACAAGGAAATTTTAGATAAAGCATTAGAAACACTCCGCATGGAATTGAATTTAATGCCGGTAGGCTATAATTTATTACCCGAAAAATTCACGATTCCTGAGTTGCAGAAATTATATGAAACCATCTTAGGCAGAAAACTCGACCGTAGAAATTTTTTACGTAAGATAATGGCAATTGGGATATTAAATAAGCTGGACGAGAAGAAAAGTAATGTAGCCCACAAAGCCCCTAATTTATACCGTTTTGATAAAGAAAAATACGAAGAGGTTGTTAAAAACGGGTTGACGCAGGGGTGGTAAATTAAAGAAAAGGCATAAAAAAACTTCATTAGAAATAATGAAGTTTTTTGTGGGCGATTAGGAACTGTTTTCTAACCATTTTATGCAGGATTTGAAGAAATAACAATTTATAATTTAATTCGATTTTAATTAACCATTCTTTTTTGAAGGGTTACTGGCAGGAAAATATTTTTTTCATCTTTCTAAAAGACTTCTACTTATTTTAAACCGAGTAGCCAAACGTATAGAATAAGTAAGTCGAAAGTTTAAACGTCATAAAGTCAAAAGTAGTAAACAGTAGTTTAAAATCAATCTGTTGGGTTATTTCATCTAATTTTAAAATACGATATTATACAATGGTTGTTACTTAGTTGGTTTTTATTACTATTTTATTTCATCAGATTTTCTGCATCGTTCAATCTCATCGCCACATTGTCCCAATTGATTATATTGAATAAAGCATCTACGAAATCGGTTCGTTTATTTTTGTATTTTAAATAATAGGCGTGTTCCCAAACATCAATAACCAATATCGGAATGGCTCCCCACTGCGTAAGTTTTTCGTGGTTTTCGCATTGTAAAATTACCAGGCTATCGCTGTAAGGTTGATACGCAAGAATTCCCCAACCGTTGCCGTCAACATTTTTTGAGGTGGCAGCAATTAGAACTTTCAATCTATCGAAACTACCAAAACTTTTTTCTATTCGTTTTAGCAAATTACCTTGGGGTGATGTGTTTTTATTGGTAAGATTAGTCCAAAATATAGAATGTAAAATGTGAGATGAAAAATGATGGGAGAGCTTTTTTGTCCAAAAATCAACAGTTTCCAAATTGTTTTCATCCAATGCTTTCTTTATCATTTGTAAATCTTTGTTAGCACCCTTTACTGCGCCACCGTGATGAAAAGTATAATGCAGGTGCAAGGTTTCGGCATCCATGTAGGGTTCCAAAAAACTTTCGCTGTAAGGCAACGTTTGTTGAATATAATTACCATTGGCATCTACCAATTTATCAATGGAATTGTCTGCTAAATTTTTAGCAAACGTGTTTGTAGTCGGAAGCACTAATGCTGCTGCTCCAAACAAGCTACTCGATTTTAAGAAATCTTTTCTGTTCATTTTTTTAGCGTTTAAATTATTTTTAAAATTAGTCCTATTATTGCGGAAATCAAAATGAGGTTCGTTCTTGTGTTTCCTTAATGTAGATCTTGCAAATATTGATAAAACGGCATGTATTGTCGTCGTTATGTTCGTTATATTATGCTGTGCCTTTTTTTTAAATGACTCTAAATTTATTTTTTCGAAAGCCTATTTTCTTTGACTAAATCTCGGGGGTACTTAATTGACTAGTAGCACTGGACTAGCGAAACCTGAATGACTTAATTTTTAGAAAACAAACAGTTAACACTTTTAACATATATATTGTGTTTTCTTTCATAAATTAAGTAGCTTTAAAAGGCGATGCCAAATTGGAAACCTACAGTAAAAGTGGTAGGGTGATCATTACCAAACCGCACTGGCAATGGAATGGCAATATAATAACTGCTATTGGTGTTTTTTATTATCGTTTTGTTGAATACTGGAGTTATGCCATACCTACCACTAGTCTCAAATGCTGCTCTGCCTGCAAAGGTGTATCCGTTTCCTAGTGCTACTAATACGCCAGGATGAAATAATAAACTATTCACTTTACTAATTCCGTTTTCTGCTCTTATATTGGGTACAATTTCAAATGAGAACCCAATTTTTGGACTTTTCCAAATATTGATTCCAGTTGGGAAACCCAGAGCATAATAATCTCTAAAATTGATATTAGTTCCATCCGGACTTACCGTTACAATGGGATGTAATATCCCAAAATATCCCGTAATTTTCGGATAAGTTGTTTGCCCAATTGCAGGTATAGAAAATACTAATATAGCAACAAGAAGAAAATATTTGAAAAAAATCATAATAGTTTGTATTTTTTACAAAACTACAGAGGAGAAATAGGAATAAATAGAATGCTATTTACTTTTTGTATTTGAATTACTTTTTTGCTTTTTTTTTCGGTAGGAAGAAGGGTTTTTCCCTGTATGTATTTTGAATATCCTCGTAAAATGACTTTGGTCTGAAAAGCCGGTCATATAAGCTATTTCAGTAAGAGAGTACGTTGAATTCTGAATAAGGAAGATTGCTTTTTCAATTCGTAATTTTCTAACATAGTCTCCAAAATTGAGGTCTCCAAAATATTTTGAAAATTCTCTTGATAAATAAGAAGGGTTAATCTCCAAGTCACTAGAAATTTTTTTTAGGTCAAAAGTAAATTGATTGTCTATTTGATCCTGAATAATTTTTTTCAAATCTTTGACCCAAGCTGGAGCTTTCTTTTTGTTTTTTTTCTTTTCCTTTAAAAATTTATTGTACACTTCGTGCAGCAGGTTTTCAAAAGGACTATTCTGCAAATGATTCTGTTTGTACAAATGTGTTGCCCCCAACTGTATAGCCCATCATAAATAACCATTCCTGTTTCTAATAACTTATAATCATCTGTAATATTATAAGAAAGTCCCGCTGAAATTGCCAAAAGTCCCGCTGATTCTTTTGCAATATCGTGTCTATCTGTGTCTGCTCCTCGTACAATATCAGCTATAATTAAAATAGCTGGGTCTTTAATTTTATATTTTTTTACAATATAATCAAAGGTGCTTTTTTCTTCATAATGTGTGTATTCTACATTAGGAATATCAAAAGGAATGGCATCAAATTCTTTTGCTTTATTCAAAACATCACTGAATGGGACATAAATAAATTCAGCGTTTTTGTCTATAAAAGTTTTGATCAACCAAGGACTGGCTATTCTATCAATTTTAGGGCGTTCTCTAGTAATCCATTTCATTTGAAATAATATAAAGGAAATTTTGCTCCTTCAATAGTAAGCTAATCTACATTTATTTATCTAGGTTTCAAAAAAATATTTACAAATCAACAGTTCAAGAGCTAAGATTAGAGATTGATTATTTCGACAATATATCTTTAGATACAAAAAAAGATAAAACAGATGAATATCAGTCTCTTTAATATGACTTTAGGATATTCGAATCAATAATCTTAATAAATTTAGGGGTTATCAATTGTATAACCAAACTAACCTCTAAAATTAAATGACTTGGTTATTTGAATTTTGTGCGCGATAGAGGATTTGAACTCCCGATAACTTCGGGTAGAATCGTAATGTTATGAACCATTTGAGCTTATTTTTATTTGAAATTAATTCTTGAAATTTAACCCGGTTTTCCAAGATTTAACGTTGTACCTCTTTATTAATTTACAGTATGCCACTCGATGACGGGTTGTATACTCAATTTAGAAACAAGGCTGTCTGGGAATTACTTTCCGGGCAGCCTTGTTTTTGAATTATTCTTTTCCGGATTCCTTCAGTTTTTCAGCAGCCTGATTTATCTTGTCAGCTCCTTTTTTAAGAATTTCTCCTGCTTTTATTCTGGTAGAATCAGCGGCAGCATCAACTTTTACCGCTGCAGTATCGATAGCTCCTTCCATTTCATTACTAATGGCCTCTCTAGCTTCTTTCACTTCCTCTTTTGTTTCTTCTTTACAAGAAGTCATTAAAGTGGCAACAAATACTAATCCTAAAAGTGCTTTTTTCATTATATTTTCATTTTAAAAAATTGATAATTGAGTACATTCATCGTATAAAGATAAACAAAATCGCTACAAACATAAGTTTGGGGAAATTTCGTTTATTGGACACCAATTACCACTATTTTATACATTAGCGGTAACAGCGTCTCTGTCAATTTTCCCGATCAATCCTGCTAATACTTTTCCAGGGCCTACCTCAGTAAATGAGGTTGCTCCGTCTTGGATCATTTGCTGTACTGATTGTGTCCACTTTACGGGAGCTGTCAATTGAATGATTAGGTTTTTCTTAATTTCTGCGGGGTCTGATACTGCACTGGCTGTTGTATTTTGATATACCGGACAAATAGGAGTTGAGAACGTTGTTGCTTCAATAGCTGCGGCCAGTTCTTCACGAGCCGGTTCCATCATTGGAGAGTGAAAAGCACCTCCAACAGGCAACAATAATGCACGTTTTGCACCAGCGCCTTTCATCGCTTCACACGCTTTTTCCACTGCTGATGTTTCTCCTGAAATCACTAATTGTCCTGGGCAGTTGTAATTTGCAGGGACTACAATTCCGTCAATCGAAGCACAAACTTCTTCTACAATGTTGTCAGCCAATCCTAAAACGGCCGCCATAGTCGATGGTTTTATTTCGCAGGCTTTTTGCATAGCTAAAGCTCTTTGAGAAACCAGTTTCAAGCCGTCTTCAAAAGATAAAGTACCATTAGCTACTAAAGCTGAAAACTCACCCAATGAATGTCCCGCTACCATTTCTGGTTTGAAATCCTCCCCTAATGTTTTTGCTAAAATCACCGAATGGAGGAAAACGGCTGGTTGTGTCACTTTGGTTTCTTTCAATTCCTCGGCTGTTCCTTCAAACATGATGTCTGTGATGCGGAAACCTAAAATTGCATTGGCTTTTTCGAATAATTCTTTTGCGAGAGCAGAATTTTCATACAAGTCTTTACCCATTCCTGTGAATTGCGCGCCTTGACCTGGAAATACGTATGCTTTCATGTTTTTATTTTAAAGATTGAAAAAAATTAAAGACTGAAAAATGAATTCCAATCAGAATGCAAAAATACTGTTTTTTGCGGTATTGTAAATAGGGTTATTGTTTTCTTTAAAATTGACACTTTTATTAGTGTAACATTTAGGAGTATTAAAGACTAATATTTAAAACTTAGTTTTATGAAAAAGATTTTATCAATAGCTTTCTTACTCCTTTTTAGTTTTTTATTGTTTTATGGCAACCTTCCGGTAATCAATTATGGATTTACTGGTTTTGCTTTTATTTTATTACTGTTGTTA
This sequence comes from Flavobacterium bomense, assembly GCF_003970355.1. Lineage (NCBI taxonomy): Bacteria > Pseudomonadati > Bacteroidota > Flavobacteriia > Flavobacteriales > Flavobacteriaceae > Flavobacterium > Flavobacterium bomense. The sequence goes on from NZ_RYDJ01000017.1 coordinate 28,924, forward strand.
GTAATAGGGATCTTATTTTCTGTTGGTTTGACTATTTCTCAGCAAACAAAGCAAGTCAAGATTGTTTCCAAACCTAACAAGATTTTGTTTGTTTTGGTAGGATTGCTTTTAGCGTATTGTGTTGCACTTCCTTTTATAACCAGCCTAAAAATGTTCCGAAGCGATTCGTATCAAAAATTAATAGGCGAGGTTAAAAACGGACAAAAAATTACGAATCATATTGCTCCAATTTCAATTGATAAAATCCGTGTGGTCGATGAGGAACTAGCCCATCTTTTGGGAGAGAAAATTTTAGGTTCTCAACCCGCTTTGGGAAGTCAGGTAGAATTGGGGGATTTTTGTATCCAAAAGGTGAACAATAACTTGTACTGGGTTGCTCCATTATTACATTCTGGTTTTTTGAAATGGTTTAACAACCAAGAGGGAACTGCGGGATATGTTATGGTTTCTGCAACCAATGAACGTGATGTGAAATTAGTTCAGAGTGTAGGAGGGAAGAATATTAAGATTAAATACCAGCAAGGCGCTTACTTCCAAAGTGACATTCACAGACACGTTTATTTTAATGGAAATGCTACTGTTGGTCTGGCTGATTTTAGTTTTGAAATTGACGATGCTGGAAATCCGTTTTGGATTGTCACTAAATATGTGAAAAAAATTGGTTTTTCAGGAAAAGAAGCTACGGGAGTTATTGTGGTTGATGCACAATCTGGAGTTATAAATGAATATTCAATTGCTAAAACGCCAAAATGGGTGGATCGAATTCAGCCTTTGGATTTTATAGAAAATCAGTTGAATGATTGGGGTGAATATGTTCACGGCTATTGGAATTTTTCTAATCAGGATAAACTGCAAATTACAGAAGGAATGACATTGGTGTACGGAAAAGACAATAAATCCTATTGGTACACCGGATTAACTTCGGTCGGGAAAGAAGAATCTGCTGTAGGTTTTGTATTGGTAGATACCAGAACCAAAGAAACTACTTTTTACAAACAAAGTGGCGCGACGGAATATGCGGCTCAAAGTTCGGCACAAGGGAAAGTTCAGGAGAAAGGATATAAAGCGTCGTTGCCTATTCCGTATAATATCAATAACATTCCCACGTATGCGATGACGCTCAAAGATAACGGCGGATTAGTTAAAATGTTTGCGATGGTGGCCATTTCAGATTATACGATTGTGGGCGTCGGCAATACAATGCGGGAAACCTTGACTTCGTTTAAAAATGTCTACAATATGTCTGATAATAAAATAAACCCAAATAGTGTTTCTAATAAAAAATCAGTAAAATCAGTAGTAACGAGAATTCAGAATGATGTGAAAAACGGGAATAGCTTTTATTATTTTAAGGTGAAAGATTACCCTAATATTTTTGTGGGTTCGTCACAAATATCCAATCAATTGCCAGTAACAATTGTGGGTGACAGTGTGAAAATTTCTTTTGATGTAGACATGGAAGAAGTTATTGATGTTTCAAGTTTTGAGAATATCAATTTGGAAGCGAGTATGAAATCGAAGTAATAAAAAAAGGGCTAAAGAATTTTCTTTTAGCCCTTTTTTTATTTTTTTGGCAGTAATTTAAAAGAAGTTACTTTGAACCGATTATCTACAATTTTACCAACAATTTCGGCTTTTCGTATTGTTGTACAAAAACCGTCATTGGCGTGTGCATCTCCGTGCGAATCGATTGAACTACCGTCAACAAAATAAGATTTCCCATCCACACGAACGGCTAATTCACAACCGTGTCCTTCCATTCCAAACTGGCATTGACCACAAGCAGCCTCAACAATTTGTGGTTTTGGTTCTTCTTTTTTATCTTTATCCTGAGCACTTGCTAATGTTACAACGAACAAAAGGGTTAAGTATAATAACTTTTTCATAATTGATTATTTTTTGCTTTAGCTAAGATACTCGTTTTTTACATCGAATAATTTTTAAACATGTAAATTCATATTAATCTGGAAAGAGGAATGTTAATAGAAGCCATTTCAATAATGACAACTGCAATAATTGGAATGATTCGTCAATCAAAACTTTCGGCAAAAAAGAATTGAGCAAGGCCAAATGTGGCAATACCTTGTGCTACCGTCAGACCATAATTAACATACATTGCACCATGAAAATAACCCGGTTCTTTCTCGAATTTATTGTGACCATGGAGGCAATATTTATTCATTTTTGGAAATCCTATGCGTAAGCAAATATTTTTTTTCTTTGAAAACTTTCCCTTGAAGGCAGTGTGGGTAATCATTATTCAGGATGTCTACGATAGAATTAGACATCGGTATTTTTTTATCAAAGGTATTTAAAGGTTCCAGAAGAACTTTCGAATGGTTAGGTGATAATTCACAAGATGATAAAAAGGAACGCTGATAACACTGATTTAGCGAATTTTTTTTTCATCTTGTTTTCGGTATAATATTGGAAGTTTATTAAATGTAATTACGAATGCACGGTAATCAACCTTGCTGCATTTTTTGCTTTTTCTACCACTTCTTCAATTGGAGTTTCTACGGTATCACTTACTAAAGCCACTGCCATTCTGCGGTAGGGTCTTGAAGTTGGTTTACCAAATATTCTGAAATCCGTTTTAGGTAAAGCCGCAATTTTTTCGATACCGGAGTACGTTGGGTTTGTAGAGTTTTCCGAAGCTAAAATGACTGCACTGGCTCCCGCTTTTTCTAATGTGATTTCAAAAATAGGCAAACTTAAAATAGCGCGTAAATGCAATTCAAATTCATTGAAGTTTTGTGTTCCAGCTAATGTTACCATTCCGGTATCATGCGGACGAGGCGATAATTCTGAGAAATAAACGCCGTCATCAGTCAAGAAAAATTCGACTCCAAAAAGTCCTGCGCCGCCCAAAGCTTCGGTTACTTTTTCGGCCATGTCTTGCGCTTCGTACAAATCCTTGTCGGAAATTATGGCGGGTTGCCAGCTTTCCTGATAATCGCCTCGCTCTTGGCGGTGACCAATTGGCGCACAAAATAATGTTGGATTATTGTTTTGTACCACCGTTAATAAAGTAATCTCCGAATTAAATTTGACAAATGCTTCTACAATCACTTCTACGACATCACCACGGGAACCCTCCACGGCATACTTCCATGCTTTTTCGATATCGGCTTCGGTTTTTATAGTGGATTGTCCTTTTCCGGACGAAGACATTAATGGTTTGACGACACACGGCATTCCAACGGCTTCAACGCCTTTTTGTAATTCCTCGGCAGTAGTGGCGTAGCGGTAGTTTGCGGTTTTTAATCCTAATTCTTTAGATGCTAAATCTCGAATCGCTTTACGGTTCATCGTGAAGTTTGCCGCTTTCGCAGAAGGAACTACGGTAATTCCTTGGTTTTCATAGTCATAAAAACGCTCGGTTCTGATAGCTTCTATTTCTGGAACAATAAAATCAGGTTTATGTTTGGCGACGACGCGGTCTAGGGCTTCTCCGTCGAGCATATTGATGACTTCAAAATCATGGGCAACTTGCATGGCGGGTGCATTTTCGTAACTGTCCACCGCAATTACGATTTGCCCTATGCGTTGTGCAGCGATTGTAAATTCTTTTCCTAATTCGCCTGAGCCGAGAAGTAGTATTTTCATGTTTTTATTGTGTTAGGTATAGCTAGGGACATCTCGCGAGCTGTCCTTACTGCATGAGGGATAGTAGTGGAAATCCTTTGTATTTCCGCAGCGATAGCGAAGGTAATAAAAAAGATTGCAACGGATAGCCCGACCCGCCTTTTCTGCGGGGCATGCCCCAAAAAAAATAGTTTAAAATTTAAAGCGTTAAAACTTTAAACCTTAAACTATTTTAAACTTGAAACAAATTTTATATTATGCAGGAACCTCAGTAAGAGCTACAGCTTCTTTGATTCGGCGTAAGGCTTCAATTAGCAATTCTTCGCTTGTTGCGTAAGAAAAACGGATACAGTTTGGGTTTCCAAAAGCGTCACCGGTTACGGTTGCTACATTGGCTTCGCCCAAAAGATACATAGAGAAATCATTGGCGTCTTTGATAAACGTTCCTTTTAATGTTTTTCCGAAAAAAGAAGAAACGTCTGGGAATACATAAAAAGCACCTTCGGGAACGTTGATTTTTACTCCTGGAATGTCTTTTAATAATCCAACGACTAAATCTCTACGGCTATGGAAAGCGTCCACCATGTGTTTTAGAACACTTGGATCAGCATCTACTGCGGTAATAGTAGCACGTTGTGCAATACTATTCGCACCGCTTGTTACTTGACCTTGAATTTTTGTACACGCTTTTGCAATGAATTCTGGTGCGCCAATATATCCAATTCTCCAACCTGTCATAGCGAAAGCTTTGGCTACTCCATTTACGGTAATTGTTCGTTCTAACATTCCCGGGATGGATGCGATGCTGCAAAAAGTTCCGGAGAAATTAATGTGCTCGTAGATTTCGTCAGCAACAACATATACATGTGGGTGTTTTTCCAACACTTTGGCAAGAGCCGTTAATTCGTCTCTGTTGTACACCGATCCGCTTGGGTTACAAGGGGAACTAAACCACATCATTTTTGTTTTTGGTGTAATTGCTGCTTCTAATTGTTCTGGTGTGATTTTGAAATCCGTATCTACAGAAGTGGGTACTTCTACAGGAACTCCGCCTGATAATTTTACGATTTCGAAATACGAAACCCAGTAAGGAGCCGGTAAAATTACTTCGTCACCGTCGTTTAGCATTACTTGAGCAATGTTGTATAACGATTGTTTTGCTCCGGTTGACACTACAATTTGAGAGGGTTTGTACTCTAAATTATTGTCTCTTTTGAATTTTCTGCAAATGGCTTCTTTTAATTCAGCATATCCTTCTACTGGAGAGTAGGTGCTGTAATTTTCGTCAATCGCTTTTTTTGCCGCTTCTTTGATGAAGTCTGGCGTATTGAAATCTGGTTCGCCTAAGCTTAAACTGATAATGTCTCTTCCTTGTGCTTTTAATTCTCTGGCCAAAGCTGCCATTGCTAATGTTTGAGATGTAGATAAATTGTTTATTCTATCGGATAATGGATTCATTGTAATAGGTTGTAGTTAGTTTATTAGTATATATACACTGTAAAGATGCAATCTAGAGATGCACTGCAGAGCATCTCTAGATGTTGTGATTTTGAATGATTATGTAAGTTCTGGTTTCATTCCCAATTCTTTCAAATGCTTAAAATGAGCAATAACAGCACTTCGCATCGTTTTGTATTCGTAATACGGCAAGTTGCATTCTTGGGCGGTTTGCTTTACGATACTCGCAATTTTCCCATAATGCACGTGACTGATATTTGGGAAAATATGGTGCTCTATTTGGTGGTTTAATCCACCGGTGTACCAGTTGACAATGGCATTTTTTGGTGCAAAATTGGTGGTGGTAAACAATTGGTGAATCGCCCAAGTGTTATCCATTTCTCCTAATTCATTAGGAGAAGGATTGGTCGTTTCTTCGACAACGTGTGCTAATTGGAATACAACACTTAATATGAGTCCTGCGGTATAATGCATGAGGAAGAATCCAATAAGAACTTTCCACCATGTGATTCCAATAACGATTGGTAACACGATCCAAATAGAAACGTAAATTATTTTAGTGATAATTAAAGTGGTCCAAAGTATTTTTGGGCTTTTTGCTTCTCCGTAAGATAATTTTCGCTTTAAATAGCTTTTCATCTGCTTGAAATCAGTTGTAATAGCCCAGTTGAACGTTAATAATCCATATAAAAATACCGAATAATATTGCTGAAAACGGTGAAAATTATACCATGTTGCTTCTTTTGTAAAACGAATCACACGTCCGGCATCTAAATCCTCATCGTGACCTGGAATGTTTGTGTACGTATGGTGCAAAACATTATGTTGAACTTGCCAGTTGTAGACATTTCCTGCCAGAACATAAATAGTTCCTCCCATAAATTTATTGACCCAGTGTTTATTGGAATAGGAGCCATGATTTCCATCATGCATGACATTCATTCCCACTCCAGCCATTCCAATTCCCATAACAATTGTTAATAGAAGATGTGCCCAAAAAGGCATACCTAATGTCAGAATTAAAAAATAAGGCGCCAGGAAAACCGTAATCAAAATGATAGTTTTTAAATAAAGTTTCCAGTTTCCAGTCTTTTGGATGTTGTTTTCTTTAAAGTAAGTATTTACCCGTGAGTTAAGTGTTCTGAAAAATTTCAGGCTATCTTGTTTTGCAAATGTTGGTAGCGTATCTGTCATAAAAAAATCAATAAAGGTCAAAGGTAATTATTATAAATTTTTGGATATACAAAATTGAGATAAATATTTTAACTCTAAAGTATTACTTTTGTTAAAAAATTAAAAGATGAATGAGATTCTGAAGCATTTTCCTAATTTAATGGATATTCAAAAAGAACAGTTTGAAAAATTGGATTTTTTATACCATGATTGGAACGAAAAAATAAATGTTATTTCCAGAAAAGATATTGATGCCTTATACACCAAACATATCTTGCATTCGTTGGGGATTGCCAAAATCATACAATTTGAACCGGGAACGTATGTCCTTGATGTGGGAACAGGAGGTGGATTCCCTGGAATTCCATTGGCGATTCTTTTTCCGGAAACGCGTTTTTATTTGATAGATATTATTGCAAAAAAAATAAAAGTGGTTCAGGCTGTTGCCGAGGGATTGGAATTAAAAAATGTTAAAGCTGAGCAAATGCGAGCAGAGAATGTAAAAGGAGATTTTGATTTTATTGTGAGTCGTGCCGTGACCAATATGCCGGATTTTGTTTCTTGGGTGAAAACCAAAATCAAAAAGAACAACAAACACGAATTGAAAAACGGAATTTTGTACTTAAAAGGAGGCGATTTAACTGAAGAATTAAAGGGTTTCCCTAAAGCGACGGAATATAATTTAGCTGATTTTTTTGAAGATGAATTCTTTGAAACAAAGAAAGTAATCCACGTGCCGTTGAAGTTTGTGGTTTAGAAACATAGAATAATTTTGTCTCAAACGGCTTTTTTTCAGGAAATAGGAATCTCTGCTGGTTGAGATTCCTTCTAATTGTGTACTGGAAATTCAAGGGTTACCTTAGTTCCTTTTCCTAATTTACTTTCAAGTTGAATTGTTCCTGAGTTTTTTTCTGTAAATGTTTTTACGATATAGAGGCCTAATCCAGTTCCTTGGATTCCATCGGTATTACTGGCCCTAAAAAAAGTATTGAATAATTTTGGTTGATCTTCGGCTGGAATTCCAATACCTAAATCAATAATCTCTAAACAAATAGTTTTTTCGATGACACATAAATTTAGCTCAATATCACCAAAGCCTTCTGAATATTTAAAGGCATTGTTTAATAAGTTGAAAATAGTATATTCCATCAGTTTTTGATCTGCCATAACTCGAAAATTATCGCCTTTGATGGAGGTTTGAACTTTTCTTCCAATTAATTGATCGGGATAACTTATTTCGATCACATCTAGGCAAATTTGTTTTAAATCAAATTCGGTAGGATCGAAATTCGTTTTTCCGGAGTCCTCTTTTGAGATCGTTAGCACGGCATTCATCAATTGAACAATGCGATCAATTTCTTCAATAATACAATCAATTCTTTTTTGCAAACGGGGAGCATTTTCTATTTTTTCATGTTCTAAGTAAAGACTTATTAGTTCAGCACTAGTTCTGATGGTTGTCATAGGCGTTCTGAACTCATGTGAAATTGTGGATACTAAATTCGTGCGAAGATCATTTAAATCGCGTTCTTTCAGTAATGCTTTTTCAATTTTTTCTTCGGCTTCTTTTTGGGTGGTAATTTCTCTGTTTGAGGAATGAAAGCTAATTGTAACACCATTTTCTTTAACTAAATTGGCCTTAATTTCAAACCAAATATAATCGCCGCTTATGTTTCTAAACCGGATCTGAATTGCTATGTCTTCCATTTCTGTTAGAAAGCCTATGATGTGACTTTGAAGTTCCTCAATATCGTCAGGATGGGCATAATCTACAGGAAATTTCCCTATTAAAGATTGTGGGGTGTATCCTAATAGTTTTTCAATAGAAGGAGAAACGTATTTGAAAGAGGTGTCTGTATTATGCAAGCAAACTAAATCAACGGTGTTATCAGCTAAAAGACGGTATAAATTTTTAGCTTTGTTGAGCTGAATGGTTTTGATCCTGTTATTTTCTTCGGATAATATTTTGTTTTGTTTTTCAATCCTTTTCCGATCTGTTATATTGATCATCTGGAAAATATGACGTTTCGTTTTGTTTCGACTGCTTTTAATTATTGAAGCAGATATATACATCCAAATGACAGATTTATTTTTATGAATAAATCTTTTTTCTAAATTGAAATTAGAGATTTTTCCGGAATTTAATTGCTCTTTCAAAATAAAATCATTTTTTAAATCTTTTGGATAAGTTATTTCTTGAGAGGTTAAGGACGCAAATTCCTTTTTAGAATAGCCTAATATTTCACAAAGTTTTTCATTGACTTCTACAAAATTATCATCAATGTCTATTAACGCCATTCCTGCTGCCGAATATTCAAAAGCATCTTTAAACTGTTCTTGGCTTTGTTGTAATTCATCTTTGAGTATCTTCTCCTTAGTGATCTCTTGCATTGCACCAATCATCCGTATGGCTTTACCTTCATTGTTTCGAATGATTATGGCCTTGTCATTTACGAATCCATAGGAAGTATCTGTTTTTTTATAACGATACTCATGGGACCACACATTATTTTGACTTTTAACAGCCACATCTAGACTTTCAAAAACAGCTTTTTTCTCATCCGGATGTAAAAAATTATTAAGGAAACTAGCTGCTAGTACATTTTTCTTAAATGTATAACCAAAAAGCGTTTTAAAGCCATCTCCGACATAAATTTTGTCAGTGGTCAAATCCCAATCCCAAATGGCATCAAAAGTAGCCTTGCTAAAATAAGAAAAGCGCTCGTTACTTTCTTTTAAAGCATCTTCTGCTTTTTTCTGTGCCGATATGTCAATAAAGGAACATATTACGAAAAGTAATTCATTGTGTTTTCCAAGTACGGGTACGGCATCAACCAACAACCATACTAAATTTTTAAGTGTGGGATTATAGACTCCCATAATGACATTGTTTATTGGTTTTAGTGTCTGGATTGCTTGAGGGACTGCATGATCCTCCGCTTTAAATAAAGTACCGTCAAGATGAATTGTCTTCCAGTGCTCGTCGTAGGATGTTTTTCCAAGTAATTGGTCTTCTGTGAGTCCTAGCATTTCGCAGGCTGCTTTGTTGTTTTCTAATATTTCTGAGTCAGGGCCTTGGACTATAATTCCCACAGCTATATTGTAGATTATACTTTTAGTAAGCTGTCTGCTTTTAATAATTTCTTGCTGGGTTTTTTTACTTTCAGTGATATCTACACCAAATCCTATCATCATTTCTAGGGTTTCATCTTCATGAAAAACAGGAGTTAGTTTTCGGGTATGATAGGTTTTTGTGCCATCAAGATGTTCTATAGTATCCTCCCACTCAATTGTATTCCTGGATTCTATGGCTTCTAGAAAATGGATGCGTCTTGTTTTTGCAAAGGCATCATCTCTGCCAGTATGTTTTGCATATTCAAAATCGTTTTTTCCTATAATGAATTTTCGTAGCTCCTCTTTTTTTATAGCGGCTGGATTTAAATACGTGTAGGTATGACTGCTGTCAAAAACGGCGACATCCGTTGGGAGCCTGTCCAATATTTTTTCATAAAATTCTTTTTGTAATACTAGCTTTTGTTGAATTTCAATATACTCCGTAATGTCTCTACAGTTTCCTATAAAAATTGGCAGACCATTTTTTTGAGATAATTTTAAACGTGTGGAATGCCAAACATAATAACCTTCCTGATGAAGAATTCTATAGGTAAATTCACCTTCATTTTTTCCGGTTTCAATTGCTTCACTTAAATAAGTTTTGCAATTTTCTAAATCGTCAGGATGTAAAAAAAAAGTATTGCTTTTGTCTAAAATATCTTTATTCTCATAGCCTAGGTATTTAGTCCAGTTGTCTGAAGCATAGGTGATTATTCCTTCTAGGTTAAGCTCGTAAGTAATTTCTTTTGAATTGTCAATAAATAATTGAAATTGAGTGTCCTGTTCTTTGATTGTTTTTTGTAAGCTCTGGTTTTCAATATGTAATTTTAATAAAGATTGGATTTGTAGCACAGTATATTTTAGATGTTTTAACTGCATTACAGAAAGCTCTCTAGGGCTAGTATCCATAATACAAAGAGTTCCAATGACTAGATTTTCATTAAAACATATAGGGAAACCCGCAAAAAAAGCTATTAAATTTAAATTTTCGGGAGGAGCATCAATGTCTTTATTAATGTCTGAGATAATTTTAATTTTATTTTGCTGGATGGTATTCTCATTAAGTGCAATAATAGTAGGAGAGATGGGAATATAATCAAAACCTATTTTTGTAACTATTATGGGACTAATAGAGTCTGTTAATGAAATAAATGCAAGAGGCATCTCGCATACCTCGGATGCAAATAATAAAACCGTATTGAATTCCTCTTGAATAGTTCTGTTTTCAAATAATTCGCTTATTTTTTTCTTGTCAAATACAGGCATAGGTTCTTGGTGTAATTGATTAATTAACAATTATTTTGCGTCATAGATATAGGTTTTTTAAAGTAATTGTTTCTTTATCAATAAGTTGTAATGTAGATTGGGGGGAATCAATTACAAAATAACGTCTAATTTATTAAATATAAAAGAATGTTAAAAACTAATAACTTTTTTAACTGATTTAAAATGATGATTTAGCGCGTTTCTTTGATTTGTAAAACATTAATAACTTCTTAAATTATCAAATGGAATGATTTATGAGTTTAACTAGGAGTTGATTTTATTTGTACTAACAATAATTTTTCAGGTTAAACTTTGTAACTTTGGATTTCAAAAAATAATAGATTTGATCACAAAAGCTACTATAGATACTGTTTTCGAAACTGCTCGGGTAGAGGAGGTTATCGGTGATTTTGTGCAATTAAAACGCGCAGGGAGTAACTTCAAAGGGCTTAGTCCTTTTTCGGAAGAGCGTTCTCCATCGTTTATGGTTTCCCCAGCAAAGGGAATCTGGAAAGATTTTAGTTCTGGAAAAGGAGGGAATTCAGTTGCTTTCTTAATGGAACACTCCCATTTCACTTACCCGGAAGCCATACGGTATTTAGCCAAAAAATACAATATAGAAATTGAGGAAACCGAGCAAACGGATCAAGAAAAAGCCATTACGGATGTACGGGAAAGTATGTATTTGGTATCGGAGTTTGCAAAAAGTTATTTTCATAACACCCTTTTCAATTCTGAAGAAGGCAAAGCAATAGGGTATTCTTATTTTAAAGAAAGAGGATTTACTGCGGATACAATTAAGAAATTTAGTTTGGGATATTCCCCTGAAAGTTGGGATGCCTTTACCAAAGAAGCCTTAGGGAAAGGTTATAAATTAGAGTTTCTAGAAAATACCGGACTCACAATTCCAAGGGATGACAGGCCTTTTGACAGGTTCAAAGGTCGCGTTATGTTTCCTATAGAAAGTATGTCAGGTCGAGTACTTGGTTTTGGAGGCAGAATTCTTACCAACGATAAAAAAGCGGCAAAATACTTGAATTCACCGGAAAGTGAAATTTACCATAAAAGTAAAGTGCTGTATGGTATTTTTCAGGCCAAACAATCAATAGCCAAATTAAATAATTGTTATTTAGTCGAAGGATATACTGATGTAATTCAGTTCAACCAATCCGGAATTGAAAATGTGGTTGCTTCCTCAGGCACGGCGCTTACACCGGATCAAATCCGTTTAATAAACAGATTGACAAAAAATATCACAGTGCTTTTTGATGGAGATGCCGCAGGTTTACGGGCTTCTGTGCGTGGAATTGATCTAATTTTAGAGGAAGGAATGAATGTAAAAGTGTGTACGTTTCCTGATGGGGAAGATCCGGACAGTTTTGCAAAAAAAACATCTTATGAAGCGTTAGTTTTATACTTAGAGAATAACGCAAAAGATTTTATTCAGTTCAAAGCCTCTCTTTTGATGAATGAAGCGAAGAATGATCCCGTCAAAAAAGCAGATCTTATACGGGACATGGTCGTCAGCATTTCGAAAATTCCGGACAGGATTCAACGAGAAATTTATATCCAGGAATGTTCCAGAATAATGGATATTTCAGAGCAGGTTTTACTAAGCACTTTGGCGCAATTAGTCCAAAAAGACGGTATCGAAATTGAAAAAAAACACAAACAAAAGCAATTGCAGAATGCCTTTGACTATGTTAAAAATGACGATACTGTCCAGACTGACAAAGTAGATTCACTGTATCGATTTGAACGTAAAATAATTGAAATCCTATTGCTTTATGGTAACAAGACGGAAAAATTTGAAGAAGTTTTATTAAAGTCAAATAGCGACGGAGAAATTGTGGACGTTACCGAAATAAAAGAATTAAAAGTTTTTCAGAAAATATATTTGAGTTTGCAAGATGATGAAGTAGAATTTGCAAGTCCTATATTTAGAGATATATACAAAAATTTAATCGATTATTATTTGCAAAATGAGAACTCTGGGCTTGATAAATATATAAATCACTACCAGTCAGGTGTTCCTGATGAAGTAACTAATATTATAATGGAAGAGGAAAAAAATGTTTTGCACAATTGGACTGGTCAAAATATTTTCCCTAAAAGTAAAGAAGAAATGTTAAATCAGGATGTTTCGGACACATTGCTTACTTTAAGATGGTTTCTGCTTAGTGAGATTATTGAAGAGTTGAAAAACTCCGTTTCTAACGATCCGGAATCAGATAATATGGAGTCATTGTCTTTAGCAATGAGTTATATAGAGTTGCGAGGTAAGTTTTCAAAAAAATTAGGGCGAGTTGTGGTACGATACCATTAAAGGCTACACAATCTATAAATCAAAAAGCGCTGTATCTCTGAAATTTGATACAGAGATACAGCGCTTTTATTAATTGTAATGAATCAACATGTAATCCATTCTTTTTTTTAAATTGCCTAGACGTGGTTAGGCCTCAATGGTATTAAACGATTTCTAACGTTTTTGCTTTGTTTACTAAATCTACTAGATTAGTAACATTTAGTTTTGTTAACAATCGCAGTTTGTACGTACTAATCGTTTTTTCATTTAGTTTAAGAATAGTCGCGATCTCGTGGTTTTTCTTTCCATCACTTAGATAACGCAAAACCTCCACTTCCCGGTTGGAAAGCTTACGATACAATCTTTCACTCTTGCTTTGTTTTGCAATTAAGGCTAAATTTTTCTTTACAGTCTCATTCATGATTATTTTTCCTTGGTGGACTTTAACAATCGACTGACCTAAGGTTTCTAGTTTTTCAGATTTGTGCACAAAGCCAGATACTCCGGCTTTAATGGCATTTGGCGCATAAATCTGTTCTGAAAGACCACTGAAGATAATGATTTTAGTTTTTGGAAAATTTTTCAAAAGTGCTTTCACTTCAAAAATACTGGAAAGACCTTCCAGTTCCAAGTCTAATATCAATACATCAATGTCTTTTGTTAAAAGTATATCCCGTACCATCAAAAAGTTACCAACATTGGCTACTATTGATATCTCGGCATTGTCTTTAAAGTAAGATTTTACTCCAAAATGCACAACGGGGTAATTGTCGGCTATACATACTTTAATCATGATTTTAGTTTTTTAGAATTATTTATTATTGGAAATGTAAAATTAATAAATAAATTCTGTAATTAATTGTAAATCAATATAAAATATCATTTCTTTAATCTTTTGGGATAAAACAAACTGGTATTGCGGTCATTTTATGTTGATTATTAGTGTTTAATCGTTTGTAGATTTCAAAAACAATTTTGTCTCTTCCGGTAAAATTTTCGATTGATTTTCCAGCGTGATCTTCTGCCATTGCCCACTCTAGCTCATTATAGCTGGCGCCTAATTGATCTTCATCGGTTCTTTCATCTCCAAATAATCCGTCGGTGGGCGGTGCTTTCAAAATAGAATCTGGAATTTTTAAATAGTTGCCTAAAAGATAGACTTCTGACTTCATTAAGTCGGCAATAGGGCTTAAATCAACACCTCCATCGCCATATTTAGTATAAAAACCAACGCCAAAATCCTCTACTTTATTTCCCGTTCCGGCAACTAATAAACAATGAATGCCTGCAAAATAATACAATGTGGTCATTCTTAAGCGAGCTCGGGTGTTAGCCAGGGATAGGTTTACTTTAGAAATATCTGAATGATTACCGGGCACTATTTTTTTGAAACTCTCAAAAACAGATGTCAAATCAGCTTCCACGCTAGTTACGTTAGGGAATCTTTTTTTTAATTGTTCGATATGTTCCCGGCCTCTTGTTACATGGCTTTGCGCTTGATGGATGGGCATTTCAATACATAAAACCTGCAGTCCGGTCTGGGCGCATAGTGTAGAGGTTACCGCTGAATCAACTCCCCCTGAAATCCCAATAACAAATCCGTTCACTTTAGCATTTTCAGCATATGTTTTTAACCAATTTACAATAAGAGTATTTATTTTTTCGACGGGTAGTGCCCTTTTTTTAGTCATAATAGTTTACGTTTTAAAAAGTAGGAATGTATATTTGCACACTAAATTAGTTGCAGATGGGTTTCCTTAAATTCTGTGGTAACAAATTTAATTAATAATTATGAAAATAGATCTGTTGTCCCTCGTCTTTTGCCTCTTTTTTTTGTCATGTGATAAGAAAAGTAAAGTAGAGAATACTATTGCTGCAATTCCTGTACAAGTAAAATTAGAACGATTTGATATAATATTTTTTGAAACGCCACCAAAAGACTTAGAGAAAATAAAAAAAGAGTTTCCTTTCTTTTTTCCTCCAGGAAATGACAACAGCGTTTGGCTGAATAAAATGCAGGATCCAATCTGGAGAGAATTATATACGGAAGTACAAAAAAAATATGCTGATATTGAACCGGTAAAAGAAGAATTAGAAGGTGTGCTTAAGCATATTAAATACTATTTTCCTGAAACAAAAATACCAAAAGTGATTACCGTAATTGCTGAGATGGACTATAATAATAAAGCCATTTATGCAGACAGTCTGGTTATTATCTCACTTGAATTGTATTTAGGGAAAGACCATAAATTTTATCAGTTTCCCAATTATTTAAAACAAAATTTTGAACAAAGACAGATTGCACCAGATGTAGTTTCGAGTTTTTCAACACGTAAAATTCCTCCTGTTTTAGATAAGGATTTGCTGAGTCAGATGATTTATTGTGGAAAACAATTGTATTTAAAAGACTTGCTTTTGCCAAAGTATACAGAAGCCGAAAAAATAGGGTATACGCCAGAGCAATTATTATGGTGTCAAGAAAATGAAAGTTACATGTGGCGTTATTTTATTGAGAAAGAATTACTTTACAGTAACGATCAAAAGTTAATTCCACGATTTATAAATCCAGCACCATTTTCTAAGTTTTATCTGGAAATAGACAATGAATCTCCAGGCCGGGTTGGTGCCTGGATCGGTTGGCAAATAGTGCGATCCTATATGAATAATAAGGACGCAGGTATTGCAGATCTGTTAAAAAAAGATGCGAAAGAAATATTTAAACAATCAAAATACAAACCTAAAAAGTAATGTCAAATACACACACCTCAGAAATTAAGTTTCTAATCGAATTAGATGAAAATAAGGTTCCGGAAAAATTAATGTGGACCGCTAAAGATGGCGGAGTTGAGCTGGAGGAAGCCAAAGCAATAATGTTGTCTATTTGGGATAGCAAAGCAAAAGAAAGTATGCGCATTGATTTGTGGACGAAGGAAATGCCGGTAGATGAAATGAAAATTTTCTTTCACCAGACTTTAGTAGCAATGTCTGAAACTTTCAAGCGTGCTACTGATGATGAAAAAATGGCGGATACGATGAAAGATTTTTGCGATTATTTTGCTGAAAAATTGGAACTCACAAAGTAAATTTTTGTGTTGTTTTGCAAAAAAAAATCCCAAGACTAAAGTGTAGTTTTGGGATTTTATTGCAATGCTCTTAGATTGTTTTCTAAAACTGGCTGTTGTTTTTAAAAACTTCCTGATTTACTTCTTCAATGTAATTTAATACGTCCTCTTTTCCGGTAGATTCAGTCGCTGATGTGACAAAGTAATGCGGCATTTCGGCCCAGTTATTCGCAAACATTTTCTTTTTATAAGCGGCTACGTGAGAGTCTATTTTTACCTTGCTGATTTTGTCCGCTTTCGTGAAAACTATACAAAAAGGAATTTCGCTTTCACCCATATACGACATGAATTCAATGTCGATAGTTTGTGCTTCGTGACGAATATCAATCAAAACAAAAGCACAAACAAGTTGCTCTCTGGTCTCAAAATAATCAGTGATGAATTCTTGAAAAATAGATTTTGTTTTTTTAGAAACTTTAGCATATCCATAACCGGGTAGATCGACAAGAAACCAATTGCTGTTAATTAAAAAATGATTAATCAATTGGGTTTTCCCTGGTCTGCCGGATGTTTTAGCTAATTTTTTTTGGTTGGTCAGCATATTTATCAAAGAGGATTTTCCTACATTTGATCGACCTATAAAAGCATATTCCGGTAAAAAGTCTTTTGGACATTTTGCCACATCAGAGTTGCTAATAACAAATTCGGCGGTATTAATTTTCATTTTTGCTAGGTATAAAATTCTCCTTTTACGATTTGTGTACGGATAAATGAGTGTTTGTAAGCCACTCCTCAAGTAAGCGATTGAATTCCTCCGGATGTTCCATCATGGCCGCATGACCGCAGTTATCGATCCAATATAAAGTAGAATTAGGTAATAATTTATTGAACTCTTCTGCTACATCTGGAGGGGTGACTTTGTCATTTTTCCCCCAAATAAGACAGGTTTGAACATGCATTTTAGGTAAATCTTTTGCCATATTATGGCGAATGGCACTTTTTGCAATAGTCAGTGTTTTGATCAATTTCATGCGGTCGTTAACAGACTCGTAGACTTCGTCTATAAGTTCTTTAGTCGCAACTTTTGGATCATAAAATACATCTTCTGCTTTTTTCTTAATGTATTCATAGTCCCCCCTTTTTGGGTAGCTATCGCCCATGGCACTTTCATAAAGACCTGAACTTCCGGTTATTACAAGACCGGCTACTTTTTCAGGATACATTTTAGTGTGGTACAATGCAATATGGCCACCAAGTGAATTTCCTAAAAGGATAACACGATCTAATCCTTTAAAAGTGATGAAATCCTTGACATATTTTGCAAAACTTTTCACGTTAGTTTTTAAAATATTTTGAGTATATATCGGTAAATCTGGAATAATTATTTTATATCCTCTTGTAGAAAAGTAGCTGGCAACGGTATCAAAGTTGCTAAGTCCCCCCATAAGTCCGTGTAAGATTACGATTGGAGTTCCTTCACCAGCTTCATAATAGCTGTATCTGCCTTCTTTTTTGTAGTGTTTTTCCATTTTTTGTAAATGCGGATTTTCAATTTTGACAAATATAGGATTTAATAAATAAAAATGGATTTTTAGAACAATTTTTAATTGTAAAATTATCCCACTTTAGATAAAATTTAGTTATTTTTTTTTAGGATTTAGCAACAAATTTCTATGTAAATGCCTTTTATTTTTACATCAAAAAAATTAAATTTCATTGGTTTTGGCAGTCTTTTTTCTATAACGATCTCTTTCTTACAAATTAAGCAGAATGGGTTAATGGCCTGATTGTCCAAAAAGTAAGGGTTTTTGTTTGAAAGTGGTTAAACTTATTAACAAAGTGGGGTATAGTGGTAGATAGTGGTAATATTTTTTATATTTTTGCTCAACATCATTTAATATTTTTTCTTGGATACAATTATTGGAACATATGAATGTAAAGTTGATGCTAAAGGAAGGGTGCTGTTGCCGGCGCCTTTGAAAAAGCAATTGGCACCTTCACTTCAAAACGGATTTGTTTTGAAGCGTTCCGTTTTTCAGCCCTGTCTGGAGTTATATCCCATGGAGGAGTGGAATGTAATGATGCAAAAAATCAATAAACTCAATCGATTTGTAAAGAAAAACAATGACTTCATCCGCAGGTTTACTGCAGGCGTAAAAGTGGTTGAGATCGATGCATTAGGACGATTATTGGTACCTAAAGATTTAGTAGTTTTTGCCAGTATTACAAAAGAGGTAGTGTTTTCGTCAGCCGTAAACATTGTGGAAATTTGGGATAAAGAATGGTATGAAAAATCAATAAATGGGGAAGATGTTGATTTTGCAGATTTAGCAGAGGAAGTAATGGGAAATATAAATGACAACGACGATGGAATATCATAATCCGGTTTTGCTTCAGGCATCAGTAGATGGTTTAAATATTAAGCCAGATGGCATTTATGTTGATGTCACTTTTGGGGGTGGCGGTCATTCAAAAGAAATTTTGAAAAGGCTAGGGCCGGATGGAAAGTTGTTTGCTTTTGATCAGGACGAAGATGCATTAGCAAATGCTTTGCCGGACGAAAGATTTACGCTGATTAACGAGAATTTTCGTTTTGTAAAGCGGTTCTTGCGTTTTTACGGTGTGAAAAGTGTGGATGGTATCTTAGCAGATTTAGGTGTTTCATCGCATCAGTTTGATGTTCCGGAAAGAGGGTTTTCGACTCGTTTTGATGCCGATCTGGATATGCGAATGAGTCAAAAAAATGATTTGAATGCCTATAAAGTGGTCAATGAATATGATGAAGCAAATCTAAAAAGAGTGTTTTTGGATTATGGCGAATTGAAAAATGCTCCTGTTTTGGCAAGAACAATTGTAGAGGCAAGAGAGCTGCAACCAATCAAAACAACAGATGAGTTGAAAGCCGTTTTGGCGCGATATTTACCGGAAAGAGTTCGAAATAAAATATTAGCCCAAATATATCAGGCCATTCGAATTGAGGTAAATCAGGAAATGGATGTTTTGAAAGAGTTTTTAGAGCAATCTCTGGAAATATTAAATCCAGCAGGGAGATTAAGTGTAATATCCTATCATTCCTTAGAAGACAGATTGGTAAAAAGATTTATCAAAAACGGAATGTTCGAAGGAGAGCCGGAAAGAGATTTTTTTGGTAACTTTTCTGTTCCTTTTAAAACCATTGGTAAACTAACAGTTCCGAATGCCGAAGAAATAAAAGCAAATAACAGAGCGCGAAGCGCAAAATTAAGAATTGCTGAAAAAATATAATCCCCACCCGGCCTCCCCAAAAGGGAGGAGCCAAACAGGAAAAATAAATATTAACTTTTAATATCTCGGCTCCCTCTCCTTTGGAGGGGGTCGGGGAGAGGACAAATGAAAAACGGAGTGTATAGCATATTGAAAGCGAAGTTTCTTATTGATGATGATGCTGTCAAAAACTGGCGGTTCATTGTTTTTATCCTTTTGTTAGCTATTGTTATGATTGCAAATACTCAGCGATTTGAGCAAAAAGTATTTAAAATTACGGAGCTCACCGGACGGGTTAAAGAGTTGCGTTCCGAATTTGTAGATCGGCGGTCTGAGTTAATGAAATTAAAAATGGAATCAACGGTTTCTGAAAAAATGATAGAAAAAGAAATCTTTCCTTCAACAGTTCCGCCAATTAAAATAAAAGTTAAAAAAGAAGAAGATAAAAGCTTCTTTAAAAAATTATGGCAGTAGAAGATAAATACATATCCTACAGAATTTATCTGGTCGCATTTGGAATTTTCCTGATGGCGATCGCGATAGCCGTAAAATTAACAAATATTCAATGGGTAGAGGGTGATTATTATAGAAAATTAGCCAAACAAAGAACCGTTAAAAATTTTATTATTCCGGCCAATAAGGGGAATATTTATTCTGCTGATGGAAGTCTTTTGGCTACATCAATTCCAAATTATGAAATACGCTTTGATGCACTTGCTTCAAAAACAGAATTATTTGAGAAGAATGTGAAACCATTATCAGACTCTTTGGCTCTATTGTTAGGGAAATCAGCAAATTATTTTGAAAATGAATTAAGAAAAGCCCGGGGCAATAAAAACAGATATTATTTAGTGGCCCGAGATTTAAGTTATACAGAATATGTTAGAATCAAAGGGTTTCCTTTATTTAATCTTGGTGCTTATAAAGGAGGAATTATTGTAGAACAGGAAACCATAAGAGAGCATCCTATTGGAAAAATTGCAGAACGTACTGTAGGGTATGAGCGAACATCAAACGGGCAATCGCTGGATGGAAAAGGAATCGAATGGGCTTTTAGGAACTATCTAAATGGTAAAGACGGTAAAATATTAAAACAGAAAATAGCCAAGGGACAGTGGAAACCCATACGTGATGTTAATGAAGTAGACCCTCAGGACGGCTATGATGTTATATCAACAATTGATGTTTATATTCAGGATATCGCACATCATGCTTTGCTTAAACAGTTGGAATTGTATCAGGCAGATCATGGTTCTGTAGTGGTTATGGAAACTAAAACGGGTCATGTGAAAGCAATTTCTAATTTAGGAAGAGCAAAAGACGGAACGTACTACGAAACCACTAATTACGCAGTAGCGGAGTCTCATGAACCGGGTTCTACCTATAAATTAGCGGATTTGATGGCACTTCTGGAAGATAAAAAAGCGGATACCAGTTCTGTTTATGATAGCAAAGGAGGCGTCGTTGTATATTCAGGTAAAAAAGTGCGTGATTCCCACAAAGGCGGTTATGGAAAAATTTCTTTAGCAAGAGGTTTTGAACTTTCGTCTAATACCATCATGGTTCAGGCGGTGTATGAAGCGTACAAAAATAACCCGTCGCAATTTGTCAATCATCTTAATGATTTTGGATTAAACAAAACTTTAGGACTCTCCATCAAAGGGGAGGGCGTGCCTTATATCCCTCAGCCAGGCGATAAAAACTGGTCAAACATTTCGCTTCCTTGGATGGCTTTTGGATATGGAGTCCACATAACTCCCATGCAGACACTGGCATTTTATAATGCGGTTGCCAATGATGGGGAAATGGTAAAGCCTCAATTTGTTTCTGAAATAAAAGAATGGAACAGAACCATCAAAAAATATGAGAAAGAAGTTTTGAATCCAAGAATTTGTTCCCCACAAACTATTTCCAAATTAAGGGCAGTTCTGGCAAATGTTGTCAAAAAAGGAACGGCTTCTAAATTATATTCAAAAGATTTTTCGATGGCAGGAAAAACAGGAACAGCGGCGGTGAATTACGGAAAGGCTGGAGGAACTGGAAAATATTATGCGTCGTCTTTTGTGGGCTACTTCCCGGCAGACAAACCAATGTATTCTTGTATAGTTGTGGTGCATAAACCAAGTACAGCGCTAAATAATTATTACGGTGCGGATGTGGCTGGGCCCGTTTTTAAGAGAATCGCACAAAAAATATTTACCGATGCCCCTTCGACAAATGAAATTAAAAATTTAGATAGAAAGATACCAAAACAAGAAAATAATTATGATTCTTATTTTGTGAAATCTCAGAACAAACAACAGTTTATACCCAATGTAAAAGGAATGCCAGGAATGGATGCTGTTGCTTTATTAGGAAATTTGGGAGTCAAAGTAAAGGTCGTAGGAGTTGGAAAAGTGAAAAAACAGTCGCTTGAAGCAGGTCAAAATATTCTAAAAAACACAACGATACTATTGGAATTATCATGAGTATACTAAAAGACATATTATACAAAGTAGCCATTGAAGCCGTAATGGGTTCGACGGATATTGCTGTAAGCAAAATAGATTTCGATTCTAGAAAAATTGAGTCTAACGATGTTTTTGTAGCAATTCGTGGGTCAATATCAGACGGTCATGATTTTATAGGAAAAGCAATCGCATTAGGAGCAGTTGCGGTGATTTGTGACACATTTCCGGAAATTATTGAAAAAGGAATTACGTACGTTCAGGTAAAAGATACGAATTCAGCCTTGGCATTTATGGCCTCTAATTATTTTGGGGATCCTTCTAAGAACCTGAAATTGGTTGGAATTACAGGAACAAACGGGAAAACCACAATTGCTTCTTTGTTGTATCAATTGTTTAAAAAGGCAGGGTTTAAAGTGGGATTGCTCTCAACAGTTAAAATTTTAGTTGATGATATTGAATATAAAGCCACACACACGACTCCGGATTCGATTACTATAAATTACTATTTGAATGAAATGGTCAAAAATGGAGTCGACTATTGTTTTATGGAAGTCAGTTCTCATGGTATTCACCAAAAAAGAACCGAAGCCTTGCATTTTGTAGGGGGTATTTTTACTAATTTGTCTCATGATCATTTGGATTATCATCCAACGTTTGCAGAATATAGAGATGTAAAAAAGGCCTTCTTTGATAATTTGCCTAAAACTGCCTTCGCATTATCGAATATTGATGATAAAAATGGGCAAGTAATGTTACAAAATACAACAGCCAAAAAATGTACGTATGCCTTAAAATCGTATGCGGATTATAAAGCGCAAATCCTGGAAAATCAATTGTCCGGTTTGTTGTTGAAAATAAACGGAAATGAAGTTTGGGTTAAGCTGATAGGAACATTTAATGCGTATAATTTAGTAGCTATTTATGGAGCGGCAGTCGAATTAGGAATGGAAAGTCTGGAAGTACTTCGTTTATTGTCGGATTTAGAAAGTGTTTCGGGACGTTTCCAATTTATTGTTTCTGCTTCAAATATTACCGCTATTGTAGATTATGCCCATACGCCGGATGCTTTAGAAAATGTACTAAAAACCATCAATGACATTCGCACCAAAAATGAACAGTTGATCACCGTTGTGGGGTGCGGTGGTAATAGAGACAAAAGCAAGCGCCCTATTATGGCCGGAATTGCCGCTGAATGGAGTGATACAGCAATTTTCACTTCGGATAA
This sequence comes from Flavobacterium bomense, assembly GCF_003970355.1. Taxonomy (NCBI): domain Bacteria; kingdom Pseudomonadati; phylum Bacteroidota; class Flavobacteriia; order Flavobacteriales; family Flavobacteriaceae; genus Flavobacterium; species Flavobacterium bomense. The sequence continues at coordinate 51,808 of NZ_RYDJ01000017.1, forward strand.
TCCAAGAAATGAAAATCCGGAAGTGATTATCACCGAAATGGAACACGGTGTAGCCGCTCAAAACTATAAAAAAGTGCTGTCAATAACCGATAGAAAGCAAGCCATAAAAACCGCATGTCAATTGGCACAGCCCAACGATATTATTTTAATTGCTGGAAAAGGGCATGAGACGTATCAGGAAATAAATGGAATTCGCCTTGATTTTGATGACATGGAAATAGTTAAAAAAACACTAGGCCAACTGGGAAAATAAAAGTTTAACCGGAGTAACTGTTTATTTGTTTATGGGAATATCCAAATAACCGATTAACCAAATAACCAAAAAAAGATAAACCAAATAAACAAAGAGATATGCTATACTATTTATTTGAATATTTAGACAAAACACTTGACGTTCCGGGAACCGGTGTTTTTCAGTACATCACTTTTAGATCTGCATTAGCATTGATGCTTTCGTTGTTGTTATCAACAATTTACGGAAAAATTATAATTCGCTTTTTGCAAAGACAGCAAGTGGGTGAAACCGTGCGAGAGCTTGGTTTAGCTGGTCAGAACGAAAAAGCGGGGACGCCGACCATGGGTGGATTAATCATTATTTTTGCTACGCTGGTACCGGTATTATTATTTGCAAAATTGCATAATATCTACATTGTGTTATTGATTGTTACCACGCTTTGGATGGGGACTATTGGTTTTATAGATGATTATATTAAAATTTTTAAAAGAGACAAACAAGGATTAAAAGGAATATTTAAGGTTGTTGGTCAAGTGGGTTTAGGTCTCATTGTGGGAACCGTCTTGTATTTTCATGCCGGGGTTACAGTGAGAACGGATATTGGTAAAGCCAATGTTTTCAAGGCTTCTACTGAAAATGTAGTTTTTCAAGCGCCGCTCGAAGAAAAATCAACTGCAACAACGATTCCTTTTTTTAAAAATAATGAATTCGATTATGCGGAACTATTAGCATGGACTGGGGAAGGATATGAAAAATGGGCTTGGTTGATTTTTATTCCGGTTGTTATTTTTATTATCACCGCTGTTTCTAATGGAGCTAATTTGACTGATGGAATAGATGGTTTGGCAGCAGGAACATCCGCGATTTCAGTATTAGCACTGGGAATATTTACGTTTGTTTCGGGAAACATTATTTTCTCTAATTATCTGAACATCATGTATATCCCTAATTCAGGGGAAATGACAGTCTTTATTGCGGCTTTTGTTGGATCGTTAATCGGGTTTCTTTGGTACAATTCGTATCCGGCATCTGTTTTTATGGGTGATACAGGAAGTTTAACAATAGGCGGAATTATTGCAGTTCTGGCAATTGCAGTCCGTAAAGAAATGCTGATTCCTTTATTGTGCGGAATTTTTCTTGTCGAAAATTTATCTGTGATTCTTCAGGTCAGTTATTTCAAGTATACCAAGAAACGCTTTGGCGAAGGCCGAAGAATATTTTTAATGTCGCCTTTGCATCACCATTATCAGAAAAAGGGCTATCACGAAAGTAAAATTGTGACCCGGTTTTGGATTGTTGCCATCATGCTGGCCATTTTGTCAATCGTTACTTTAAAATTAAGATAACATGAGGCTAGTAATTTTAGGTGGAGGCGAAAGCGGTGTTGGCACTGCTATTCTGGGTAAGAAAAAAGGATATGATGTTTTTGTGTCTGATTTTGGAAAGATAAAAGAGAATTACAAAGAGGTTCTTCTTATTAATGAAATAACCTGGGAAGAGCAGCTGCATACGGAAGAATTGATTTTGAATGCTGATGTGGTGATGAAAAGTCCCGGAATTTCGGATAATTCTCCAATTGTAAAAAAATTAAAGGAGAAAGGAATCTCGGTAATTTCTGAAATTGAGTTTGCTGCTCCTTACACTGAGGCTACCATTATAGGGATAACTGGGAGTAACGGAAAGACCACCACTACAATGCTGACACATCATTTGCTAAAAGCAGCAGGGCTAAATGTAGGATTGGGGGGCAATATAGGAAAGAGTTTTGCCTGGCAAGTTGCTGATAATAAATATGATTTGTATGTGCTTGAATTGAGTAGTTTTCAGCTGGACGGGATTGAAAATTTCAAACCGCATATTGCCATAATTACCAATATAAGCCCGGATCATCTGGATCGATATAATTATAAATATGAAAATTATATTGACGCAAAATTCAGGATTACGATGAATCAGACTCAGGAGGATTACCTCATTTATGATGCGGATGACGAAGCCATCAATGAATGGTTCAAAACACACACAACAAAGGCGAAATTAATTCCTTTTTCATTGACTAAAACATTCAACGAAGGAGCTTATATACAAAACAACAAAATGGAAATAAAGATTAATCAGGAAGAGTTTACAATGGACACCGAACACATTGCTTTAGAAGGGAAACATAACATGAAAAACGCAATGGCAGCAACTTCTGTGGCAAAATTAATGCAAATAAGAAAAGCTACAATTCGGGAGAGTCTTTCTAATTTTCAAGGAGTAGAACACCGTTTAGAAAAAGTTTTTAAAATCCAAAACGTGCAGTATATTAATGATTCTAAAGCAACGAATGTGAACGCTACTTTTTTTGCATTAGACAGTATGAATGCTCCTACGGTATGGATTGTGGGCGGGGTTGATAAAGGAAATGATTACAATGAATTGATGTCCTTAGTGCGTGAAAAAGTTAAAGCGATTATCTGCCTTGGTGTGGATAATAAAAAGATAATTGATGTTTTTGGGAATGTGGTTGACATGATGATTGAAGTGTCCAGTATGGATGATGCGGTGAGAATGGCACAACGAGTATCAGAAAAAGGAGACGTAGTGTTATTGTCCCCGGCATGTGCCAGTTTTGATTTATTTGAAAATTATGAGGACAGAGGAAATCAGTTTAAACTAGCCGTTAGAAATTTATAGAAAAAAGGTTTTAGGTTCTAGGTGCTAGGTTTTAGCGCCAAAATCCAAAACCAAAAAAAGCCAAAACCAAAAATGAAGCAACTAATAAACAATTTGAAAGGAGATAGAGTAATTTGGTCATTCGTGGCTTTATTGGCTTTGTTTTCCTTTATGCCTGTTTTTAGTGCGAGTAGTAACTTGGCCTATCTTGGTCGGGGAACCGGAAATACATTGGGCTATTTAGTCAAACATTTGGCTCATATTTGTATTGGTTTTTTAATTATTTACTGGGTTCATAAAGTACCGTATCATTATTTTCGGGCTATTTCTAAAGTAGGATTGCCCGTTGTTTGGGTTTTATTGGCCTACACCTTGATCAAAGGAACAGTTATTGCCGGCGCTAATGCCAGTCGATGGATTCAGGTTCCGTTTATTGGGGTCACGTTCCAAACGTCAACATTGGCATCAATAGTGTTGTTTATTTTTGTAGCGCGGTACTTGTCTAAAACCAGAGAAGTCCCTATTACTTTTAAGTCTTCTATTTGGGAGCTTTGGACGCCGGTATTCATTACCTTAATGTTTATTTTGCCAGCTAATTTCTCAACAACGGCATTGATTTTTTCGATGGTATTGATGTTGGTTTTTATTGGAAAATATCCTATCAAATACATTGCAGTCATTCTGGGTTCAGGAATTGTATTTCTGGCCTTTTTTATTCTGCTTTCAAAAGCGTTCCCTGATTCGAAATTTTTTAGTAGGGTAGGAACTTGGGGAAACAGAATTGAAAGTTTTACCACAGATAAACCAGAGGAAGACGATTACCAAATTGAAAAAGCGAAAATTGCAATTGCATCCGGAAAAATATACGGATTAGGTCCGGGGAAAAGCATTCAAAAGAACTTTTTGCCACAATCTTCTTCTGATTTTATTTTTGCAATTATTGTAGAAGAATATGGGCTCATTGGAGGTTTAGGCGTGCTTACACTATACTTATTGTTGTTGTTCCGATTTGTTATTGCCTCACACAAAGCCACCACGCTCTTTGGGAAATTAGTCGTCATAGGTTTGGGTTTTCCAATGATATTCCAGGCCATGGTCAACATGGCTGTTGCTGTAGAATTATTGCCGGTCACTGGACAAACATTACCCTTGATTAGCAGCGGAGGAAGTTCTATCTGGATGACGTGTTTTGCCCTTGGAATCATTATTAGTGTGACCAAAAAAGAAGAAGAGATCGTACAAGAATTGAAAGAAGCAGCCAAAAGGGAAGAAGCACTTCAGAAATTAATCGATAGGGAACTAGAAGAAGAAACAGTGGTTGAGGAATCCTATTCTATTGAAGATAAAGCGAAAAATCCATTGCAGGCAGTTTTAAATAAATAAGTTGTTTTATAAAAACACAATAACGCAGTAATTGATTGAAAATGGAACAGTATAAATTCATATTAAGTGGAGGTGGAACGGGTGGGCATATCTATCCGGCAATTGCTATTGCTAATGAATTGAAAACTCGTTTTCCGGACGCTGATTTCCTTTTTGTAGGGGCCAAAGATAAAATGGAAATGCAAAAAGTACCTCAGGCAGGCTACAAAATAATAGGGTTATGGATTGCAGGATTACAAAGGCGATTCACCTTTGATAACACTCTTTTTCCGATAAAACTGATTAGTAGTTTATTGAAATCACGTACTATAATCAAACAATTTAAACCAGATGTAGTAATAGGAACAGGTGGTTTTGCCAGTGGACCGTTGTTACAGATAGCAGCGCTTTGCGGAATTCCAACACTGATTCAGGAACAAAATTCCTTTCCAGGAATTACCAATAAATTGTTAAGCAAAAGAGCCAACAAGATTTGTGTGGCTTACGAGAATTTACAGCGATTTTTTCCGAAAGAAAAAATGATTTTGACTGGAAATCCTGTGCGTCAGGATTTAATTGATATTGACAGTAAAAGAGCGGAGGCAGTTCGCTATTTTGATTTAGATCCCAATAAAAAAACGCTTTTGGTATTAGGAGGAAGTCTAGGTGCAAGAAGAGTAAATCAGTTGATTGCTAAAGAAATTCTAACTTTTTCAGCCCATAATGTACAAGTGATCTGGCAATGTGGGAAATTGTATTTTGAGGAGTATAAATATTGTCAAGAAAATGAAAACATACAAATTCATTCTTTTATTGACCGGATGGATTTAGTATATGCAGCAGCAGATTTTGTGATTTCCCGGGCAGGAGCATCTTCTGTTTCGGAATTATGCATTGTTGGTAAACCGGTGATTTTTATCCCTTCGCCTAATGTTGCAGAGGACCATCAAACTAAAAATGCGCAAGCTGTAGTAGATAAAAATGGAGCAATTCTGCTTAAAGAAAATCAACTGGACACACAATTTAGTGTTGTTTTTGAGTCCTTGGTCAATGATCCGGAAAAACAGAAAGAACTTAGTGAAAACATAAAACAGTTGGCTCTGCCAGAAGCAACAAAACAAATTGTAGATGAAATAATTAAATTAGTCCAAATCCGAAAGGCATAAAGTCAAATGACTTTAAAACTTTAAGGCTTTAAGACTTTAAGACATAAAAAAATGAACTTAAATCAAATACATAACGTCTATTTTATAGGGATTGGAGGAATCGGGATGAGTAATCTGGCTCGTTATTTTCGCAATTTGGGAAAGCAAGTTTCGGGTTATGATAAAACGCCTTCTATTCTTACTACGGAGTTAATTGAAAGTGGAATTTCAATTCATTTCGAAGACAGTATTGATTTGATTCCAAAAGATTTTTATCTAGACAATACACTGGTAATTATTACTCCGGCTGTTCCTAAGACGCATTCTGAGTGGAATTTTTTTGTAGAAAGAAATTACCAAATCAAAAAAAGAGCCGAAGTTTTAGGGTTAATTACAAAAGACACCTTTTGTTTTGCGGTTGCCGGAACACATGGTAAAACAACTACATCAGGAATTTTAGGCCATCTTTTGTACGAAAGTGGTGCTGATGTTACCGCGTTTATTGGTGGAATAGTCGAAAATTATAATTCAAATTTAATAGGAAGCGGTTCAACCGTGACTGTAGTTGAAGCGGATGAATTTGACCGTTCCTTTTTGCATTTGCATCCTAATATTGCATGTATTACCTCAATGGATGCGGATCATTTAGATATTTATGGAACCAGTGAAGCAATAGAAGCTTCTTTCATTGAATTTGCTTCTAAAATAGAAGATAAAAACAATCTTTTCATAACAAAAGAATTGCCATTAGAAGGCATCACTTGTGCAGTAAACGAAGCGGCTGTTTACAAGGCATTTAATGTTAGAGTAGGAAACGGCAGTTACGTTTTTGATGTGCAAACGCCTACCGAAATAATTAGAGATTTACATTTTGGTTTACCGGGAAGACATAATTTAATGAATGCATTAATGGCTATTGCAATGGCTAACTTATTCGGCACCCCAACCGATGCCATTGCAAAAGGCATTGCATCATTCAAAGGAATAAAAAGAAGGTTTTCGTACCAAATAAAAACGGATAGAAAAGTATATATAGATGATTATGCGCATCATCCTACAGAGATAAATGCCGTGCATCAAGCAGTCAGCGAATTGTATCCAAATCAAAAAGTATTGGCTGTTTTTCAACCTCATTTGTTTAGTAGAACCAGAGATTTTGTGGATGATTTTGCTAAAAGTTTATCCGCCTTTGATGAGGTTGTTTTATTAGATATTTATCCGGCTCGTGAATTGCCAATGGAGGGTGTTAACGCACAATGGTTGATGAGTAAAATGACTAATAACCATAAAAAAATAGTTTCTAAAGAGGATTTAATTCCAACAATTTTAGCAAGCGGTGCTACTGTAATAGTAACAATTGGAGCAGGAGATATTGGAGAATTAGTACCAATCATAAAAAAAGCGATACATGAAAGTATTTAATTGGACCAATATTAGATTATTGCTCATGGTTGTGGTAGTGATTTTTCTTTTTTCGTTTACATCAGATCGAAATAAAAATAGAAAACTGTCTAAATCTGTCGTTGTTTTTGTAGGGGATAACGCTCCTTTTGTGCGGCAAGAAACGGTTGATAAATTGTTAATAGAAAATAAAAAAGAGGCATCAAGCATTCAAAAAGTTAATTTAGATTTGAATAAGTTGGAATCCACTCTCGATGCACATGCGATGATTGAAAAATCACACGTATTTGTAACCATTGACGGGGTGTTAAAAGCAGTAGTCAAACAAAAAAATCCTATTGCCAGGGTTTTTGGTGATGAAGGTTCTTTTTACATTGATTACGAAGGGAATAGAATGCCGTTATCAACTAATTTTACAGCAAGAGTTCCGCTTGTTTCAGGGAGAATAAATAAAAACAACAACGAAGATTTAACTAGTTTACTTCGCATGATTTATGAAGATGATTTTTTGAAAAAAAACATCATTGGAGTTCAAATTATGCCAAATGGAAGCTTAAAAATGTTAAACAGAAATTTTGACTATCAAATAGATTTTGGTAAATTGATACATGTAGCGCATAAATTTAAAAATTATAAAGCTTTTTTTCAAAAAGCGGTTTTAGACAGTTCGTTGTATAAATATAAGAAAATTGACCTCCGATTTACGGAACAAGTAGTTTGCACTAAATAATAGATAATGGAAAAAGAGAATATTGCAGTAGGTCTAGATATTGGGACAACTAAAATAGTTGCCATGATAGGCAAGAAGAATGAATATGGCAAACTAGAAATTTTAGGTGTAGGAAAATCTAAAAGTTTAGGTGTAGCAAGAGGCGTGGTAAATAATATTACTCAAACCATACAGTCAATACAGCAAGCGATTCAAGAAGCCGAAAATAATTCAGGTTATAAAATAAAAGATGTAGTGGTAGGAATCGCGGGACAACACATCCGCAGTATTCAGCATACTGATTATATCAGTAGAAGCAATCCCGAAGAAGTAATTGGAGGGAATGACATTCAGCTTTTGATTGATCAAGTAAATAAATTGGCCATGTTGCCAGGGGAAGAAATCATACATGTTTTGCCGCAAGAATTTAAAATTGACGGACAATCCGAAATCAAAGAGCCTATAGGAATGTATGGCGGACGATTAGAGTCTAGTTTTCATGTTGTAGTGGGGCAAGCTTCATCGATACGTAATGTAGGCAGATGCATTCAAAGTTCCGGAATCGAATTATCAGGTTTAACATTAGAACCATTGGCTTCAGCAGATGCCGTTTTGAGTCAGGAAGAAAAAGAAGCTGGAGTTGCATTGATCGATATTGGTGGAGGAACAACAGATTTGGCTATTTTTAAAGATGGTATTATTCGTCACACAGCGGTAATTCCTTTTGGTGGTAATGTCATTACGGAAGATATCAAAGAAGGATGCTCGATTATTGAAAAACAAGCTGAATTGTTGAAAGTTAAATTTGGTTCTGCTTGGCCAGGAGAAAACAGAGACAACGAAATTGTTTCCATTCCGGGATTAAGAGGCAGAGAACCAAAAGAAATTTCGTTAAAGAATCTTTCCAAAATAATTCATGCGCGTGTTGTTGAGATCGTAGATCAAGTATTTACTGAGGTAAAAGCATACGGTCATGAAGATCCTCGCAAAAAGCTAATTGCAGGGATAGTGCTTACTGGCGGAGGTGCTCAATTGAAACACATCAAGCAATTAGTAGAATACATTACTGGGATGGATACCAGAATTGGATATCCAAATGAACATCTGGCAGGGAATTCTGACGAGGAGATTTCAAGTCCTTTGTACGCAACAGCTGTTGGGTTAGTAATGAAAAGTATTGAGAATAAATCACAGAGTGCAGTTAGAAAAGATGCTGTAGAGCAACCAAGAACATTGGCTTACAGGGCAGCCGCGGCTGAAAATCTAGTGTATGAAATTCCTGAAAAAGAGGAAGAGGAAGAAGGTCAGAATTCAAAAGAAAAACAGAATTCTACCGTAAACAGAATACAGAAAAATTTCTTTGATCGTTATGTTGATAAGATTAAAGACTTTCTGGATAATGCAGAATAGACAGTAAAAACATTCACAAGAATTAATAATAAATATCAAAAACCAAATAAAATGATGAGCAACTCAGAATTTGGAAGTATTTCATTTGATTTACCAAAAAACCAATCAAATGTAATCAAAGTTATTGGTGTAGGTGGAGGCGGAAGTAACGCTATCAATCACATGTTTAAACAAGGGATCAAAGGCGTAGATTTTATCGTATGTAATACGGATTCTCAAGCTTTACAGAGTAGTTCTGTGCCTAATAAAATTCAGCTAGGAGTACACTTAACCGAAGGACTTGGTGCAGGAGCAAACCCGGATGTTGGACAGCAATCAGCTATTGAAAGCATTTCCGAGATTGAAAAAATGTTGGATCGTAATACTAAAATGGTATTTATCACAGCCGGAATGGGTGGTGGTACTGGTACGGGTGCTGCACCAGTAATTGCACAATTGGCTAAAGAAAGAGACATTCTTACGGTGGGTATTGTGACTTTGCCTTTCTTGTTTGAAGGGAAAGTGCGTCAGGAACAAGCCTTAATTGGTATCGAAAAATTACGCAAACAAGTCGATTCTTTAATTGTTATCAATAATAATAAATTAAGAGAAGTATATGGAAATCTTGGTTTCAAAGCAGGGTTTTCAAAAGCAGATGAAGTTTTGGCGACAGCCTCAAGAGGTATTGCCGAAGTAATTACGCATCACTACACCCAGAATATCGATTTAAGAGATGCGAAAACAGTATTGTTTAATAGCGGAACGGCTATTATGGGATCTTCTGTTTCTTCAGGTGAAAACAGAGCTAAGGAAGCGATTATCGCCGCTTTAGATTCTCCTTTGTTGAATGACAATAAAATTACAGGTGCCAAAAACGTATTGTTGCTTATCGTTTCTGGAACTAATGAAATTACCATTGACGAAATAGGAGAGATTAATGATCACATACAAGTGGAAGCAGGCCATAACGCTAACATTATCATGGGAGTTGGTGAAGATGAATCTCTGGGAGACGCTATTGCTGTGACCATTATTGCCACAGGATTTGATATCGAACAACAAAACGAAATTGTAAATACAGAACCAAAAAAAATAATACATACACTAGGGGACGAACAGCGAAGTGTTCATAATCTAACCAACAAGACAGTTGCTGCATTTGATTTGAATATGGAATCACCATCGACTAATTCAAATGAGAGAGTTATTTTTGATTTATTAGAAGATACAGTAGCTGCTCCTGAGCCAGTGGTAACGGTGCCAGTCATTAATAACGAAGAACTAATCGTTATGTCTGAATTTATCAAAAATTTAGATGTGACTTTTGAAATTGTTTCTCCAATAACAGATATTGATTTTACAATCACATCACCTGTGGCCGAGGTTAAAGAGCTAAAGACTATTCAGCCAAAAGCAGTAGAAAGACAGGAACAAACTACATTCTCCTTTGATCTGCCACTTTTTAAAACAGCGCCTGTAGTTCCGGTAGAGGCCAGTAAAATTTTATTTGAATTGACTCCAGAAACGAGTGATATAAGAGTAAATGAAGCCGTTCAATTTGTTCCGGTAACGGAATTGACAGATAACGGAATCATTAAATATTCTCTTGAAGAATATATGGAGCCAGAAAATGATTTCATGGCAAAACCAGTAGCGAAAACTCCAGAGGTTGTAATTCCGGAGGAATTAAATATTACCATGAAACAAGTTGACAGCGCAGCGCTGGTTCCAGTTGACTTTCAAGCAATTTCGCCTACTGAAATGACTATCGAAGAATCATTGCGAATGAGAGCGGATGAAAGAAGGAAAAAATTAAAAGAATTCAATTATAAGTTTCATAACAATGTCTCTAAAATTGAAGAATATGAAAAAGAACCGGCTTACAAAAGATTAGGAATAGACATTTCAAACCATCAAGCTAATAATACGAATTCTAGAATTTCTGTAGGAACGGATAGTAATAATGATTTGCAGCTGCGTTCAAATAATTCATACTTACACGATAACGTGGATTAATGAACTCAAAATAAACTAAGTAACCCGAAAATTTAATTTGATTTTCGGGTTACTTTTTTTGTGTAATCTGAACAAGGCAATTTGTTGTTAATTCCAGTAAATTTTTTTAAATTTGTCGGGCATTAAAAAAGCGGTTGTTTCAAGTCCCGCAAAAAAAGCAGGAGCCTTTACTACCCTTTTGAACATTCAGAAAAGTAGTGGTTTTATAATGAGCATTTCAATAATCGATTTGATCAATAATCGATTAATAAATAAACACTAAATATTATGAGTTTATCAATACACATCATGGACGAAATTAAAACCGCCATGAGAGCCAAAGACACAGTTGCTCTAGAAGCCTTAAGAGCTATTAAATCTGAAATTTTACTAGCGCAAACCGCTACAGGATCAAAAGAAGAAATCTCAGAGGATGATGAAATAAAATTGCTTCAAAAATTAGTAAAAACCCGTAAGGATAGCGCTAAAATTTTTACAGAACAAAATCGTTTGGATTTGGCTGAACCAGAATTAGCACAAATAGCAGTAATAGAAAAATTCTTGCCAGCACAATTAAGCGAAGCAGAAGTAGAAGCTGTAGTAGCAAAAATCATTGCCGAAACTGGTGCCGCAGGCATTGCAGCAATGGGAAAAGTAATGGGATTGGCCGCAGCACAATTAGGTGGAACTGCTGAGGGGAAAACGATCTCTACTATAGTTAAAAAATTATTGACATAGATTTATGATTTAAGAGCAACAGTTTTATATATAGGATATAAAACTGTTGCTGAATAATCTGAAATAATATTGACTGCGTAGTTCAACTGGATAGAATATCAGATTTCGACTCTGAGGGTTGCAGGTTCGAACCCTGCCGTGGTCACTTTAATACCCTGTTTACAGTACTTAACAAACATTTTAGTTAACATTTAGTTATCCATTTTAAAAAACGCTCATTTTCTGGGTGTTTTTTTAGTTTATATAAGTAACTGAAATAAATTAAAATTCCCCTCTAATATAAAAAAAAATCTGATTAATCAACTATTAATAGAATTTAATTAAATAATGTTTACACGCACGTAACAGATAATGCAATATTCAATATAATTCAATTGATTGATTTTATACACGCGTAACAGATAGGTGCAAACCTTTATTTTTACGCTTGTTTAATTTGAATTTAATTAGGTAATGCAAAAAAATCGCTCATCTCTGAACGGTTGTTTTTACATCATAAGTGAATTTTCAATTATGCCCAACGGGTAACGATATCAAATAATTTCATTTTGTCCGATTTAAGTATTTGAAAGTTCGAATGAAATTAATGAAAATTGGAACAAATCAAGGCGAATATTTCTTTGTATATTTGCAACCTCAAAAATAATTTAAATAATGATCGAAGATAAAAACCCACAACGCACAAGTATTGCTCAGTTAGGCGAATTTGGATTGATTGCCCATTTGACAAAAAACTTCAAAATCAATCAGCCTTCAACTTTAAAAGGAATTGGCGATGACGCCGCTGTTTTGGATTTCAAAGATAAAAGAGTAGTAGTTTCGACGGATTTATTGATAGAAGGTGTGCATTTTGATTTGGCATACATGCCCTTAAAACATTTGGGCTACAAAGCGGTAGTGGTCAATGTTTCTGATATTTGCGCCATGAATGCTAAACCCACGCAAATCACGGTTTCAGTAGCAGTCTCTAATCGTTTTCCTTTAGAAGCTTTGGATGAATTGTTTGCAGGAATTACGCATGCTGCAAATGAATACAATGTAGATGTTATCGGTGGGGATACGACTTCCTCCCAGAAAGGGTTAATCATCAGTATAACTGCCATTGGCGAAGCAGATGAAAATGAAATCGTGTATAGAAATGGTGCCAAACAAACAGATTTATTAGTCGTAACTGGCGATATTGGGGCTGCTTATATGGGGTTGCAAGTTTTGGAACGCGAAAAGCAAGTGTTTCAGGTGAATCCAAATTCACAACCGGATTTAGATGCGTACACATATTTAATTGAACGACAATTGAAACCGGAAGCACGCAAAGATGTTCGTACTCTATTGCACGCTTTAGAAATAAGACCAACTTCAATGATTGATATTTCAGATGGATTATCGTCTGAGATTATGCATTTGTGCAAACAATCTAAGGTAGGGTGTAATTTATACGAAGACAAACTACCAATTGATCCAACATTTATTAATGTTTGTGAAGAATTCGATATCGACAGTACCACTGTTGCCATAAACGGAGGCGAAGATTATGAATTGCTTTTCACTATTGCCATGGACGATTTTGAAAAAATCAAAGGGAATCCAAACTTTACAATCATTGGGCACATGACACAAGAAAGCGAAGGCATTCATTTAGTGACTCGTGCCAACACGAAAATAGCATTGAAAGCTCGTGGTTGGGATGCTTTGAGTGAATAGAAATCTCTTTAAAACAAATAAAAAACGACACCTATTAAGTGTCGTTTTTTATTTGATAAAATTAAAATAGCAATCCTTTGTTTTTAGCTTCCTGGACTAAATCAATATCGCTTCCATGTTCTATTTTTAATAATTCTTTTAAATTCAGTTTGCGTTGCTCAATTGCTCCAAGTGAAATTGGAATATATTGTGGAATGTCATTCAGCTTGGTTCCTTTTGATATATGAAACAAAATATCTTTATCAAATTGATCAATTTCTATTGTATTTTCCTCTGCCTGATTCAACATTTTTAAAACGGACTGGCTGTAATATTTTTCGTTTTTTATAACCTTATCGAAAGCAAAAATTAATTCATCAAAAGTTAAATCGTTTTTTATAACCAGTCCACTTGGATTTATTGTTTTGATAATGGTTTTTATCTTCAACAATTCGGTATACATGGTTAGTAATATAATTTTGCAGTTTGGCATGTATTCTAATATTAATTTTGCCAAATCCTCGCCGGAATAAATATTTTTTTCTTCATAAGGCGGCATACTAATATCTAAAAAAGCAATGTCAAATGGCACAACAGCTGGATTGGTAATAATATGGTAGGCTGATTCGCAATCTTTTGCTTTAGTTATAAGAAACTCGAATTCCTCCGGATTATACCTCGTAATTGCATTTTTATATCCTTCTATTATAAAAGGATGGTCGTCAACTATTAATATTTCATTCTTTGTTTTTACTGTATCAACGGAATCATTAGCCATTTTGTATAAGTTGTAAGATTGTTTTTATTCTATTGGGGTGGTAACCGTTATAATTGTTCCTCCTTTTTTTGAGGATTGTATGTCAAAGATACCATCGCATTCTTTGGTCCGAAAAAGTATGTTTTGCAGACCAATGCCTTTTTTAGCTGTTTTTATATTAAAACCAACACCATTGTCACTAATTTTTAAAATCAAATGATCTTCTTCTTTTCTTAGTTCTATTTTAATGGTGTTAGCATTAGCATATTTATTACTGTTTTGGAGTGCTTCCTGCAGAATACGGTATAAATTGATTTTTAGCGAGTTACTTACTAGTTCCCATTTTATAGCTGGATCAATACTTGAAATTAATTTTGATTTATGAGTCTTTTTTTGGTCTTCAAATAAATTATCAACTATGGCGACGAAGTTATTAATTAATTCTGATTTTTCTCTATTCAAGTCATGTGAAATTTCTCGAATATCCTGCTCAATATTTTTTAATTCTATTAAATAATTATTTCTCTTTTCCACAGCAGTCCCGTCAACAATCTTATTCAAGCTGTCCAAGTTAATTCGCACTCCAAATAGTCTGCCTAAAACGCCGTCGTGTAATTCGCGTGCTACTCTTTTCTTTTCCTTAATTCTATTTATTTCAATCGTGTTTTGTTGTGTGATCATTAAATTATAGATCTCTTCATTGGCCATTTGCTGTTGTTGCTTGAATAACAATTCTCTGTTTTTTGCTTTTTGGGTTCTAATGACAAAGGAAAATAAACCAAGCATTGCTAAACCACTAAAAATATAAACTAAATTCCTGTTTTGTTGTACTAAGTCCTTATTCTCGTTTTTTATTTCCTCTGTTTCGTATTCGATACGGGTAAATTTATTACCCATTTTACGTTCTGATTTTTGTAATTTCTCGCTAACTTGAATGTATTCGTTTCCATAAACTGCAGCGTTTTGTGGCTCTATAATTGATAATTGCTTCAGCGAATTTAAAACATTACGATAATTGTTTGTTTTTTTGGATAATTCAAGGGCTTGTTTGGCAAACTGACTTGCTCGTAAAGTTTCATTCTTTGAAATGAAATATTCGGATAAATTTATTTTACTGGCTATGACACCCGCACTAAGTTGTAAACTATCTCTGGTTTTTAATGATCGAAAGAATAAATCTGGCAACCCTTCCTTTTCATTAAGCTTGAATTTAGAATACGCTAAATTATTCAATAACATGGCGTGCAATGAGGGTTTATCTTTAAACACATTTTTTTGATCTAGTCCTTTTTGAAAATATCTTTTCGCCTGCTTGTAGTCTTGCGTCTTAAGGTGGAGGTAACCAATGTTATTGTAGGAAGTCGCTTTTGGCTGATAAAAAGAGGCCATTAACTCGTCATCAATACTGGCTAAAGCTCTATTGTGATACCGCATTGCATTTTTATAATCCTCTAGTTCATTATAAATTAATCCTAATAAATTGTAAGCATCATACAAGATGTCGCTTTGGTTTGTGTTCTTTATGATTTTTAAAGCTTTAGAAGCCGCTTTTTCAGCCCCTAAAAAATCACTTTGATTAAATTGTATGTTTGCCTTTCTTATAATCGTTTTTGCCAGATTATAGTTGTCATTTAGCTCAATATATATTTTTTCTGCCTTGTCATAGTACAAAAAAGAACTATCCGGAATACCTTGAGAGTCATAATAATCTCCTAAATAATTATTCCCTTTTGCCATACTAAAAGCATCCTGCTGCATTGCAGATTTTTCAAGTACCAATCGTACCGTTCTTTTATACTCCTTCCAATTTTCTAAGTTATAATAGCGATTAGCAATTTTGAACAGGTTTACACGATATAAAGAATCATTTTCTTGGGGAGTTATGACTTGAAGTGCTTTTTTTACGTATTTTTCTCGTTGCTCAGACGGCAAATCAAAATCGTTGGACAATAAAAAATATGTAGAAAGGCTGTCTTTAGAATCTAAAGTAATTTTATTTGGAGTATTTTTTTGAGTACATCCACAAAATAAAAAAATAAAAAAAAGTGTTGTATATATAGGATGTTTCAATAGCAAAAAGTTTTACCATCAAAAATAAGAAAATAAACGTATTAGCATAAAAAAAGCTGCCAAAAATTTGACAGCTTTCTTAAATCAATATATTTACTAATATTTTGTTAGTCCATTTTCTTATTCCCCTGACTTGTTGATCCATTTCCAGCAAGATTTAGTTGTACGTTTTCAATTTTGAAAACTTCTGCTTTGTTATCATTTTTTGTTGTTGAAGTAATTTCTTCATTTGAAGTAAATGAAGTTAATACCATTACTAAAGAAAATAATCCGATTGTTAAAATTGCTTTTTTCATAATTTGGGAATTTTATATTGTTGTTTGATTTTACTTTTCTAGAACCACATTAGCGTGGAATTCTTTTGTAAATCTACACAGACAACTTAATTTTTTCCTACAAAAAAAAGGGTATATGGTAGAACCTGCCCGAATGATAGTGAATGGGTATTAAATCTGGGTGAACGGACAATTTTAGATTTCTAAATAATTTCCGTTAGCAAATTCAGAGATAATAAGGTCGATGTTTGTTTTGTAAGACTTAGAAAAAGGAAGTTTTACGGTACTGTTTTTTATGTAACACACAGAATTTCCGCTGTGAATTCTGGAAATATAGTTCCTATTTACAATATAACTGTTGTGAATCCTAATAAAGGGATATGACAATACCCCTTCAAAATGTTTCAATGTTTTAAAAGCCGTAATCATTTCCCCGTTATTTAAATGAATGTCCGTTGAATTATTATCGGCTCTAAGGTAACAGATGTCTTTTGCATCAATATAGCGATAATCCCCATATGATTTAATGCACAAAGTGAGTGACTGGCCCTGATGTACTGTTTCAGGTTGTGGCAGGAACGTTGGCTTTTCTTCAAGGATGATCGATTCATTTAAAGCAACCTCGCTTTCGACTTCCGATTTATTTAATTTTAAAATCAATTTTATTACATCGATTGGTACCAGTGGCTTTAATAAATAATCCATCACTTCATATTGTATTGCTTCAAAAGCCAACTCTTTTTTACGGGTGGTAATAATAATTTTAGGAATTATTTTTAGGTAACGGTGCAATTCATTGATCAATGCCAAAGACAAATTGCTAGTTGTATCAACAGGATCGATTTCAAGAAAAACTAATTGTGGCGTATGTTCTAAAATTAGATGTAGTCCATCAGTATAATTATTTGCGGAGGCCACAAAAGTTAGTTCTGAAAAACCATCAGCAATGCCTTTTGTTTTCAAAACACTTTCTTGATTGTCGTCAATAATAATGTACGAATAATTCATCAATTGCTTTTCCTGGGATTGTTAAGCATTACATCCGATTTCCAAAGCAAAATATACTTTGGTTTATTAAATTAGGTGGGGTGTTTTAGCAATTTAATGAAACAATAATATCAAAAAATGACTAAAATACTTGTGTTTAACATTCTAAAAATAAGCATTTAACTATTTTTTTATAGGTCTTGTTAATATGTTTTTAACAAATGTTGATACATTAAGATGAAATGCAGATTTATCCGATTAAGAACATGATTACTGTTTTAATAGACGTTTGAATTTAAATTCATTTCGTAAACACCTCTAGTTGTCAGCATAAAAACTTTCCTAAAGTGAAGCTGTTACTTGTTGTGCTGATGATTCAAAGAGTATGAATGTCGATTGATAATAACTTTGTCCGAATTAACCACCAAAAAGTAACTGTTAAAAATATTTTTTTTAAAAATTTATCTTACTTTTATTCCAAAAAACAAAAACTATGAAAAAATTATTTGTCTTAATTTGCTTAACTTCTTCTTTATTTGGTTTTAGCCAAGAAAAAGAAACAATCGATTTTCAAAGAAATGAATTAAAAGGGAATGCGCTATTTTTAGTTCTAGGAGCGGTAGAATTAACTTATGAACGACTAATTAATGAGGATACTGGATTAGGAATTTCACTCTTTTTTGTGGCTGAAGATGAATTTGACACTAACTTTAGTCTTACTCCATACTACCGCGCTTATTTTGGAAAAAAACCAGCTGCTGGATTTTTTGTAGAAGGTTTTGCAATGTTAAATTCATATATAGATCACGGCTACACAACATACTATTACGATAATGGAACGACAATAACTAATTTTGTAGCAGATGAAGTAGGAGCTGATTTCGCACTTGGTTTTGGTCTTGGATCCAAATGGATTCATAGAAAAGGATTCGTCTTTGAATTTAATGCTGGAATAGGACGCAATTTATTTAGTGATAATAGTCCAGAGATAGTAGGACGAGGCGGAATAACATTAGGTTATAGATTTTAAACAAAAAAGCTTCTCAATCGAGAAGCTTTTTTTGAATATAGACTACAAATAATTATATTTTCATCAGCCAGTTTTTCATTGAAACTTCATTTTCAATAATTGATTTCAAATCTGCAATCGCTACACGGTCTTGTTTCATCGTGTCTCTATGACGAATTGTTACCGTTTGATCTTCGATAGTTTGATGATCTACTGTGATACAAAACGGCGTTCCAAGCGCATCTTGTCTTCTGTAGCGTCTTCCTACGGCATCTTTTTCATCATACGTCACATTAAAATCCCAACGCAAATCGTCAATGATTTTATGTGCGATTTCTGGCAATCCGTCTTTTTTTACCAATGGCAAAATTGCTGCTTTAGTTGGAGCCAGAACCGAAGGTAATTTCAAAACAGTTCTTGTGGAGCCATCTTCTAATGTTTCTTCTTTTAATGAAGTGGCAAAAACAGCCAAAAACATTCTGTCTAATCCAACTGAAGTTTCCACTACATAAGGAACGTAATTCTGATTTAATTCAGCATCAAAATATTGTAATTTTCTGCCGGAAAACTGCTCGTGTGCTTTCAAATCAAAATCAGTTCTGGAGTGAATTCCTTCTAACTCTTTGAATCCAAACGGGAAATTAAATTCAATATCAGCCGCTGCATTGGCATAATGGGCTAATTTTTCATGATCGTGAAAACGATAATTTTCTCTTCCTAAACCAAGTGATAAATGCCATTTCAAGCGGGCTTCTTTCCAGAATTCATAATGCTTCATTTCATCGCCTGGACGCACAAAAAATTGCATTTCCATTTGTTCAAACTCCCGCATACGAAAAATAAACTGTCGGGCTACGATTTCATTTCTAAACGCTTTTCCAGTTTGTGCAATCCCAAAAGGAATTTTCATTCGTCCTGATTTTTGAACATTTAGGAAATTGACAAAAATACCTTGTGCCGTTTCCGGACGCAAATATAAATCCATTGCTGTATCTGCGGATGCGCCTAATTTGGTACCAAACATCAAGTTAAACTGACGCACTTCGGTCCAGTTTCTGGAACCCGTTTCCGGACAAGCAATCTCCAGTTCTTCGATTAATGCTTTTACATCTTCCAAATCTTCATTTCCTAAAGAACGTCCCAATCGTTCCAGAATTTCTCTCTCTTTGGATTTATACTCTATAACGCGAGGATTTGTAGTCACAAATTCCTGTTCATTGAAGGTGTCACCAAAACGCACTCTTGCCTTTTCGATTTCCTTGATTGCTTTTATGTTGAGTTTTTCAGCATAATCTTCAATCAAAACATCGGCTCTATATCTTTTTTTTGAATCTTTGTTGTCTATCAATGGATCATTGAACGCGTCTACGTGACCCGATGCTTTCCAGGTAGTTGGGTGCATCAATATAGAGGCATCAAGACCTACAATGTTATCGTTCATTTGAACCATGGCGCGCCACCAATATTCGCGTATGTTCTTTTTTAATTCTACTCCGTTTTGTGCATAATCATAGACTGCACTTAAACCATCGTAAATTTCGCTTGACGGAAAAATAAATCCGTATTCTTTTGCATGCGAAATTACATTCTTAAATAAATCTTCTTGTTTTGCCATAATACTGCAAAAATATAAAAAGTGAACTTAAAAAAAAGGAAATTGTTAAAGATTGAAGCATTGTTTTGTCTATTTTTATAAACAAATCCCTGATTACATGTTTGAAAGCATTATTAATCTTTTTTTTCCAAAGGTCTGTTCCGGTTGCAACGCCTTTTTAATTGCGAACGAAAATGTGATTTGTACGGTTTGCAGACACGATATTCCGTTGACCAATCATCATTTGAATCCAGAGAATGATGCTTTCAAAAAATTTTACGGACGAATTCCTGTCGTGCATACTTCTGCTTTGTTTTATTTTCATAAAAAGGGAATTGTCCAAGTGCTTATTCATAATTTGAAATACAAAGGACACGAAGAAATAGGAACAATTCTTGGGGAATGGTACGCCGAGGATTTGAAAAACATTGAATTATTAACAACTGTAAATGAAATTATTCCAGTTCCATTGCATCGAAAAAAGTTAAAAGAAAGAGGATACAACCAAGTTACTGCTTTTGGAAAAGCACTTTCCACTCGTTTAAATGTAGCTTACAATGACTCACTTTTGATTCGGAATGTGTATTCAAAAACGCAATCCAAGAAAAATTTACTAGGCAGAACGGAAGGAATCGAATCTATTTTTGATGTTTCCTTTACTGAAAAAAATCACAACAAACATTTCCTTTTAATTGATGATGTTATTACAACCGGAGCCACCTTAGAAGCTTGTTCCCGGGCTATACTTAAAATACCGGGTGCAAAAATCAGTATTGTTTGTATGGCGATGGCGCAGTCGTAATTTGGATATTTCGGTTCCAAAACATGTATTTAAAACAGAATGATACCTTAAAGCACAGTCGTTTTTTAGCCCTGATTACTTCACCTAACTTTTACTCTTATAGGAGTTCGGTGAACTTTGTTTGAAGTAAAAATCTTTTTTATGCGCCTTTTCGGTGGATAAAAGATTGGAACAGACGAAGTAAATAGCTTCTGAAAACAAGTATGTTACAACTCTAAAGAGCGCACTATTAATTAATTTAATGAAATTATAACGAAATAGAATTTCCATTTCCAAAGTTAAATGATTAAATTTGGATAAAATATTTATAAATCATTAAACAATCATATTATGGCTTTTGAATTACCACAATTACCTTATGCGTATGACGCATTAGAACCTTATATTGATGCCCGCACGATGGAAATTCATCACTCGAAACATCACAATGCGTATACTACCAATCTTAATGCTGCTATCGCAGGAACGGATATGGAAGGAAAGACGATCGAAAATATTTTGATTAATCTTGACATGAAAAACATGCCTGCTCGTAATAACGGTGGTGGTTTTTACAATCATAATTTGTTTTGGACGGTAATGACGCCAAATGGTGGCGGACTTCCAACTGGAGATTTATTGGCTGCAATTGAAGCTGCTTTTGGAACTTTTGAAGAATTTAAAGCATCGTTCAGCAAAGCTGGAGCAACTCAATTTGGTTCTGGATGGGCGTGGCTTTGTGTTCATAAAGGAGGTAAAGTTGAGGTTTGCGGAACTCCTAACCAAGACAATCCATTAATGCCAGGCATAGGTTGTGGCGGAACTCCAATTTTAGGAATGGATGTTTGGGAACATGCTTATTATTTGCATTATCAAAACAGAAGACCAGATTATATCGAAGCCTTTTTCAATGTAATTAACTGGACGGAAGTGGCGAGAAGATTTGCTTTAGAGAAATAAGCTCCCTAACACCCGAAGGGGGGAATTAACAAAAGAGGCTAGAAAAAATTTTTTTTCTAGCCTCTTTTGTTTCCTGCGAAAATATTTTTTATCTCTGCTTTGATTTCCCTTTAGGGGTTAGAGGCTTTGACTTCATTCCAATAAAAAAGGTGGAATCTCTTCCACCTTTTTTGCCCCAAATTTACCATAACCTTAACCTACTAATGTTATGGTGATTCAAATTTATACTAGTTGTTACTACCCTTACAAATAAATTAGATGAATAACATGGAAAACCGATTAAAACCTTATCAGCACCAATTATTAGTATGCTCTAGCATCTTTCCCCTCATAAAAATTCATAAAAGCCCTATTAACGACTCTATTTCCTCCTGGCGTTGGATAATCACCCGTAAAATACCAATCCCCTAAATTTTTAGGACAGGCAATATGCAAATCTTCTACCGTTTGGAAAATGATTTTTACCTCGGCCTTTATCTCCGGTGAGCTTAACATTTGTGCAATTTTATCCGAAACCTCTTGCGGTTGAAAAGGCGCATATATTGCTGTTACATAATTGATAACTTCGGTGTCATTGAAGTTTTCCTGTGCTTTACATTTCACATATACCTCATCAACAATATGATACATGTTTCTTTCTTTTAGCAATTCTAAAGCGGCTTTAAAAGCTACTAATCCTTCTAGTTTTGCCATATCAATACCGTAACAATCCGGATACCGTATTTGCGGTGCAGAGGATACGATTACAATTCTTTTTGGATTCAAACGATCCATCATTTTGATGATACTCATTTTCAGGGTTGTACCTCGAACAATACTATCATCGATAATTACTAAATTATCCGTTGGTTTGATAACTCCATATGTAACATCATACACATGGGCAACCAAATCATCACGGCTGCTGTCCTCTGTAATAAACGTTCTAAGTTTTGCGTCTTTAATCGCTACTTTCTCCGTACGAATTTTGACAGAAAGGAGTTCTTGTAATGATTCCTTAGTTAAGGTATTTCTATTTTGAAGAATATAATTGTTCTTTCTTTGATTCAGAAAATCTTGAGCTGCTTCCACCAATCCGTAGAAAGACGTCTCGGCAGTATTTGGAATATAAGAGAAAACCGTATTGTCTGTGTCTTGATCAATTGATTTTAACACCGCCGGAAGTATCAGTCTTCCTAATGTTTTTCTTTCCTGATATATTTCAGCATCACTTCCTCTTGAGAAATAAATTCGTTCAAAAGAACAGGCTTTTTTTACTGTTGGAGGAAGAATCTCTTCCATGGAAACCGTACCGTTTTTCTTAATTATTAATGCAGTTCCAGGTTCTATTTCTTGAACTTTTTCGAAAGGCACATTGAAAACGGTTTGTATAACCGGTCTTTCAGAAGCAACAACAACTACTTCGTCATCTTGATAAAAATAAGCTGGACGTATCCCGGCAGGATCTCTAAAGACAAATGAATCACCGTGACCTAAAAGTCCAGCCATAGCATATCCTCCATCTAAATTTTTAGAAGAACGTCTCAAAATTTTAGCAATATCCAAGCGTTCGGCAATTACAGGAGAAGCTTCTCTTTTAGACAAACCTTCTTCTTTACAATCCTGATACAACTGCATCACTTCTTTGTCCAGAAAATGTCCGATTTTTTCCATAACCGTAACCGTATCTGCCATTTCTTTTGGATGCTGACCCAATTCTACCAAATTTTGAAAAAGTTCTTTCACATTGGTCATATTGAAATTCCCGGCCAATATCAGATTTCGATGCATCCAATTGCTTTGACGCAGAAATGGATGAACGCTTTCGATACTATTTTTCCCAAAAGTCCCATAACGCACATGACCCAAAAACAATTCGCCTAGGTAAGGAATATTCTCTTTTTGAAGCGCTACATCATCCGCATATTCAGGATGAGCTGCCATCTCTTCATTTATTCTTTCATTTATTTGTTTAAATACATCTTGAATAGGCTGCGAATGGTTTGATCGCACGCGACTTATGTATCGCTCACCAGGTTCAACATCCATTTTAATACTTGCAAAACCTGCTCCGTCTTGCCCGCGATTGTGCTGCTTTTCCATAAGGAGATACATTTTTTGTATTCCGTAAAAAGCCGTTCCGTATTTCTCTTTGTAAAATTCAAGCGGTTTGAGTAGTCTAACTAGTGCTATTCCACATTCGTGTTGTAAAGCGTCGCTCATTGTGTTGTTGTTTGTTGTTGTGTTATTCTAAAAAATGAATTGGACTGATTTATATGTGGGCAATAATCAAACCAGATAGTATCTCTTATATTTTTTTAACAAAAAAACCCCGTTTCCGAGGTTTCCATGTATTATAATTCTATGTCAAACTGTGTCAATGATTTAAATTGTTTTAATCTGGACACAACTTCCGCTTTATCTAAATTAACCATCCGTTCCGTTCCAAATTTCTCCACACTAAATGAGGCTAAATTAGAACCGTATATAACCGCATTTTTCATATTCTCAAAAGAGATGTTTTCACTCTGTGTTAAATATCCTGCAAAACCTCCCGCAAAAGTATCTCCTGCTCCTGTTGGATCAAAAACTTCTTCTAATGGCAGTGCTGGCGCAAAGAAAACTTCTTTATTGTGAAACAAAAGTGCTCCGTGTTCACCTTTTTTAATTACTACATATTTAGGCCCCATATTATGGATCTTAGCGGCCGCTTTCACTAAAGAATATTCTCCCGAAAGTTGTCTTGCTTCTTCGTCATTGATTGTAATCACATCAACACGTTTCATCACATCCAATAATTTAGGCAAAGCACAATCCATCCAAAAATTCATAGTGTCGAGCACCACTAATTTTGGTTTAGTTTCCATTTGGTCAATTACGCTACTTTGTACTAATGGATGTAAATTTCCTAACATTACTATATCGGCATTTTTAAAATTCTGAGGGACTTTCGGTTGAAAATCACCCAAAACATTAAGTTCCGTTGCTAATGTATCTCTTGAATTCAAATCGTTATGGTAAAGACCGCTCCAAAAAAACGTTTTTCCACCTTTTACTACTTCAAGTCCAGAAATATCAATGTTTCTTGCTGTCAATAAATCTAAATATTCTTGTGGAAAATCATCGCCAACGACAGAAACTATGGCAGATTGTAAATTAAAAAAAGAAGCCGAAAGTCCTATATAAGGTGCAGCTCCACCTAAAATTTTATCCGTTTTGCCAAAAGGCGTTTCTATAGCATCAAAAGCAACGCTTCCAACAATCAATAATTTATTCATTTATGTAGTTTCAAATTAAGGCGCAAAGATAGGGTATAACTTGTGAAGTTGCAAAGAGTCTGAGGTGTAAAATTTTGCCAAATTAAGAGGTAGTTTTAGACTAATTTACGCCATAATTATTAGAGTTGTTATCCTTATTTGAATTTATGATTTAACCAAAATATTTTTATTTAATAAGTCAATAATAGCCTCATTTTCTTGGTTCACCGCATAATCCAAAGCTGTTTTTCCAAAAATGTCTGTTTGATGCGTATTAATTTTATAGTTCAACAAAATTTCCACACATTTTTCCTGACCAAAAGTGGCAGCAAAAAATAACGCATTTGCCTTATTGTAATTTATTATGTCTGGACTTGCTTTGTGTGCCAATAACAATTCTGCTAAGGAAGAATACCCTTTAAAGCACGCACCCATCAAAGCGGAATTGCCGGAGGAATCCTGAATATCTAAATTTGCTTTTTGCGAAATCAAATACGTTGCAACCTCATAATTATTATTGTAAACCGACAGAATAAGCAAACTATAACCAGAGGAATTTAATAAATTTATATCATTCCCTTCCTGTACAAATTTTTCAATCGTTTTTAGATCATTGGTCCTTGCCGCCTCAAAAACATCTCTGTTTTGCGCATTCAAAAAACCAGAAATTAAAATCAATAAGGTGAAAATTATTTTTTTCATTTTTTTAAAATTTAAATAGTAAAGGAGCGCTAAAAACGCTCCTTTATTAAGTTTCCTTACAATTATTGCATCATTAAAGATTCTAATTCTTTACGATCCATTTTAAGCTCTTTTGCTAAACGCATTCCGTATTCTCTATCCGCTTGATAAAAATGAGCAATCATCTTAGCAACAATTACTTTGTTTTTTACTTGTTTTAAAGCACCTGATAAATTAAAAATTAATGCATCTTGATCTTTCTTAGAAAAAGAACGGTACAAATCTCCCGCTTGTGTAAAATCATTTGGTTTCAAAATTTTTGACTGTGCAGTAGTTACGTTTGCAAATTCTGATTTTGAATACTTGAATTTTGCATCATCCTTTACCTCCGGTTTATTTGTTGAAGGCTGATAATTTACATCACCAGTTTGAGGGCGCAACGACATATACCCATTTTCATTGTAGGTGTTCACTCCGTTTTTAGGCATGTTTACTGGAATTTGTTGAAAATTCCCTCCTAAACGATGGCGTTGTGTATCAGTATATGAGAACAATCTCCCTTGTAATAATTTATCTTCTGAAGGCTCAATACCTGGAACTAAAATTGCTGGCGAAAAAGCGGCTTGCTCTATTTGTTGAAAATAATTTGATGGATTTTGATTCAAAGTCATCGTTCCTACTTTTATCAGTTTAGCAATTTTTTCAGGCCAAATTTTAGTAGGATCAACAGCATTAAAATCCAAAGCCAAAAAATCTTCTTTCTTCAACATTTGAACATACAAATCCCATTTTGGAAAATTTCCTTTTTCAATTTCATTGCGCAAATCCAAAGTAGCATGCTCAATTTGTGTGGATTGAATTGCATTAGCTTCGGCTTGCGATAAATTACGTACTTCTTGTTGCGGAACCCATTTGTATTTTACGTAGGTTACTTCGCCTTTCGCATTTACCCATTTGTAAGCATGTACTCCATTTCCTTCCATTTGGCGAAAATTAGCAGGGATTCCATAATCAGAAAATACCCAAGTAAACATGTGCGTTGATTCTGGTACATTGGAAAAGAAATCGAATGCTCTGTTCGGATCTGATGCGCCATTTGTTATTGGGGACGGTTTAAAGGCATGAACCATGTCTGGAAACTTCATTGCGTCACGGATAAAGAAAACGGGCAAATTGTTTCCTACTAAATCATAATTTCCTTGTTCAGTATAAAATTTAACTGCAAAACCTCGAGGATCACGGTACGTTTCCGGAGAACCTGCCTGATGTATTACCATTGAGAACCGAACCAACAATGGTGTTTTTTTACCCGCTTTATTTAAGAAATCTGCCATCGTAACATCCGAAAAATCAGAGGCAGCAACAAATTCTCCAAATGCACCAGTTCCTCGAGCATGAACCACTCTTTCCGGGATACGTTCGCGGTCAAATGTAGCTAGTTTTTCAATCAAATGAATGTCTTCAAGCAGGACTTGTCCATCTTGTCCAATTGTTTTTGAATTTTGATTGTCTCCTACTGGAGCTCCGGAATTTGTTGTCAACGTTTGACCTAATGTTAGCTGAGTTATCAATATCGCTATTGATAAGACTAATGCTTTTTGTTTCATAAGATTATTTTTTTATTTAATTCATGCAAAAATATCGACAAAAATCATATTGACATAACTGAAATTTTATATCTTTGTTATAGACAATATCTATATATGAATATCCAACAATTAGAATATATAATTGCAGTAGATCGCTTAAAAAATTTCACTAAGGCCGCAGAGTATTGCAATGTAACTCAAGCAACATTGAGCGCAATGGTCAAGAAATTAGAGCAAGAGCTTGGAATAGTGATTTTTGACCGAAAGAAAAATCCAACTGAAACAACCGAAATTGGAATAGAAACTATTGAAAATGCAAAAAAAGTAGTTCTTCATAGCCAGCTTTTAAAAGACAACGCCAAAAAGAGTATTGGAAAAATTGAAGGAAAAATTAGAATTGGAATCATCCCGACAATAGCAAACTCTTTACTTCCAAAAATTTTAAAACCTATTTTAGAAAACTTTCCTGACTTAAAACTAGAAATTTCAGAACAAACAACCAACTCCATTACAAAACAGCTGAAAGAAGGGCAACTTGACATGGGAATTGTTGCGACACCTTTACATGACACTGAAATTGAAGATATCGTGTTATTTTATGAAACTTTAATGGTGTATGGCGACATTGACCCGGTACAGAACTATATTTTACCCGATGAAATTAGAAATCATAAAATCTGGCTTTTGGAAGAAGGTCATTGCCTTAGAGAACAATTTATTAAATTATGTTCTTTAAAGAAAAAAGAAAAAATGGTTGAAAATTTAAAACTTGAAGCAAGTTCTTTTGATACTTTATTGAATATGATTGACGAATTTGGCGGATTAACTTTGATTCCCGAATTATATTACAACACCCTTTCTACCGAAAGAAAAAAACAAGTCAGTTTTTTTAACGCTCCTATTCCGGTTCGTGAAATGAGTATTATTTACCACCGTCCTTATGCAAAAATCAGAACCATTGAAGCGCTAGCCAAAATCATTCACAGCACAATAAACAAAGATTTGATTTCAAATAAATATAAAAAAAGCGAATTAGCAATTACTCAAATATAATAATCACTCACAAGTACTTTCGTAAAAAGCATCTATAGAAAGTTGTTTTTGCATTGAAGCCATAACAGCTAAGGCATCACATCTTTCGTTTTGGACATGATTGTTGTGGCCTTTGATCCACTTAAAATCTACTTTGTGTTTTCTATATACAATTAAAAATCGTTTCCACAAATCAGCATTTTTCCGGTCTGCAAAACCTTTTTTTTCCCAACCCAAAACCCATTTTTTTACTACTGAATCCACCACATATTTAGAATCCGAAATCACCAAAACGGTAGTATTAGGATTTTTTAGCTTTTCGAGACCTACAATTACTGCCAACAACTCCATTCTGTTATTAGTGGTTCGACGAAAACCTTCATAGAATTCCTTTTTATAAGGTTTTCCTACCCATTCCATAACAACGCCATAGCCACCGTTACCTGGATTGCCTTTAGCAGCACCGTCTGTGTATATGTGTACGTCGTGAGAATTCAAAATTATAAATTATGAGTTATGCGAATCAAGGGTTAAAAAAGAAAGAAATATCTGTTTAAAAATTAGATTAATAAGCTGATAATCAGTATATTTAT
>NZ_RYDJ01000180.1:0-1192 GCF_003970355.1 Flavobacterium bomense
AAGTAAAATATTCTGCATTTGGCATAAAAAACATTGCCAAAGCCGAAACTATTGCGCCAAAAAATATAAATGGAATTCTGCGTCCAAGACGTGTCCAAGTTTTATCGCTAGACAGACCAATGATAGGTTGAACAATTAGACCTGCGAGTGGAGCTGCCAGCCAAAAGTATCCAATGCTATGAACATCGGCACCGAGGGCTTCTAATATTCTGCTGGTATTACCATTTTGAAGTGAATATCCAATTTGTACTCCCAGGAATCCAAAGCTTAGATTCCAGATTTGCCAAAAACTTAATTTGGGTTTTTTCATTATCGTATATTGTTTTAAATGTACGATAAGCACCTTGCTTATCAAAACTTAACTTATTTTTCGAAGTAAAAGTAACAGTTTTGAATTGTGTAAATATATTAAAAGAAGTTAGAAGTTGGAAGTTTTTCTAAAATTCTTAACTGCTTACTGCTACTGAACACTGAATACTAATCAATAACTTCTCTTTCGATAAAATAATTGACAATGGCTTCTTTCATCAAAACCGATTGTTCACCTGCTTTAAGTGCGGGTAATTCTTCTTTTACCTTGTAATGCGGCCATCCATCTTCATCGAAAAATTCGAATTCATAAAACCCATAAGGTTCCAACAATCGACAAATAGCGATGTGCATCAGGTTGAGTTTTTCGTCTTTTTCGTAGGTTCTATGGACTTTTCCGAGTTCTTGTACGCCAATTAAATAAATTATGGCATCCAAATCGAGGTCTTCGCCTTGCGAAAATTGGTTAGAAAGTAGGTTGACCAGCTGTTCCCAGCGTTCTTTAAGTTGTATATCTCTTGACATTCCGATTTTAAATTTTAGATTGCGGATTTTAGATTGCGGATTTTAGATTGCGGATTTTTTTAATCTAAAGTCTAAAATCTCAACTCTAAAATTGTTCGTGCAAAGATACCAACATAATTCTTTTATCTTTGCTCTTTATTCTTTTCCTTTATTTCTTTTTTTATGAGTTTTTTAGATATTGTTTTGGGTGTTATCCTCGTTATAGGTTTGTTCAAAGGCATAAAAAATGGTCTTTTTGTGGAATTGGCTTCCTTGATTTCTTTCATCTTAGGAATTTGTGTTGCTTTTAAGTTTTCCTATCAAGAAAACATAATGTTATCCGGCATTAAGCGTTGTACCCATAAAACGAATCAATTTA
>NZ_RYDJ01000181.1:0-1190 GCF_003970355.1 Flavobacterium bomense
CAATAATTTACTTTGTGTTTGTGATAAATCTAATTGTGCCAAAACTTCGGCAGTATCTTGCATTTGCGGAATAGCTTTGGGCGAAACAAAACTACCAAAATCGATAGTATCAAAACCCACACGCAACAAAGATTGAATGTATGCCACTTTCCTATCAGTTGGAATAAATGCTTTTATTCCTTGCATCGCATCTCGTGGACATTCGATAATTTTTATTGCTTCCATAGAAATTCAAAGATAAGAAAGTTTAAAAGTTTAAAAGTTTAAAAATGTTTAAAAATGTTTAAAAATTTAAAGTGTTTTAATGAACGATATTTTAGCTTATTCATTTTTCTTTCATTTACAAAAAATTGAATATTACGCTTTTTAGTAATATTTTATATTATTACGCTTTTTGGTAATATTTTCTATTATTACGTTTTTTGGTAATATTTAAATAAATTGTTTTTCGAATCCATTTTTTAATTACTTTTGAAATATGATAGGCATAATTACAGGAGATATCGTCAATTCTAGGAAATTATCATCCAAAATTTGGATAGATGGTTTAAAGAAATTATTGAATACTTTTGGCAAAAACCCAGTAGAATGGGAGATTTACAGAGGCGATGAATTCCAATTGGAAATCAAAAATCCAGAAGAAGCTTTGATAATAGCACTGCAAATTAAATCTTATTTTAAATCTATAAAGTTAGATGTCAGAATGAGTATTGGTTTTGGAGAAATGACTTATAAGTCCAAGAAAATTTCGGAAAGCAACGGAACCGCTTTTTCACGTTCTGGCGAAGTTTTTGAAACTTTAAAGAAACAAAAAATCAATTTAGCCATTAATTCGGGCAATGAAGGATTTGATGCCGAAATCAATTTGATGTTGCGATTGGGACTGACTTTTATGAATAATTGGTTGGCACAATCGGCTGAATTTGTTTTGGCAGCCATTGAAAACCCATCGCTTTCACAGGAAGAAATTGGTGTAAAATTAGGCATCAATCAAGCAGCAGTTAGCCGAAGAAGAAAACGTGCCCAATTTGATTTAGTAATGGAAATAGAAAAATATTTCAGAAATAAAATCAAAACCATCAGCGTATGATTATTTTTGTAAAACTGCTTTTGGCGCATTTGTTAGGCGATTTTTTATTGCAACCTACCTCTTGGGTTTTGGATAAAGAAAGTAAAAAACACAGAAGCAT
>NZ_RYDJ01000182.1:0-1188 GCF_003970355.1 Flavobacterium bomense
TGGATTCATATGAGTATCAATTCCATAAACGATATCTTCCTTTTTTAGATATATAAATGTTCCAAAAAGACGATCCCAAACCGAAAAAATATTACCATAATTACTATCTGTATAAGGTAATTTATAATGGTGATGCACTTTGTGCATATTGGGCGAAACTATGAAATAACTCAAAAAAGAGTCGAATTTTTCTGGAAGAGCAATATTTGCATGAGTAAATTGGGGAGAAAGAACCGAAATGGTTTGGTACAAGAAAACTATCCACATTGGACTTCCAACAATAAATATACCCAAGATGGTAAAGGTAAATCTAATGACACTTTCCCCCGGATGATGCCGATTTCCCGTGGTGGTATCTATCCAAGTATCCGTGTGATGAATTAGGTGAAAACGCCATAGAAATTTGACCTTATGCTCAATTAAATGCACTAAATAAGCTCCAATAAAATCTAATAACAGCAAACCTATTAAAGCATAAAGCCACAAAGGCATCGCTGGCAACCATTGCAAAACACCAAAATCATTAGCAATTGTCCAATCTGAAGTGGCTAATAATAAAAAGGCTAAAGCAAAATTGATAGCTATAGTTGTAAACGTCATAAAAAAATTAATTCCTGCGTGTTGCCATTTTTTATAACTAAAACTAAAAAGAGGAAAAGCATTTTCGATTAGCCAAAAAATAGTAATTCCACCAACCAGAATTAGACTTCTATGCAAGGAAGGAATTGTAGAGAAATAAGCAATAATTTCATTCATATGTTGATATTTATTGTTTTTTATCGGTCATATGTAATTCGCATATTATTAATGACTTTGAGATTAACTATCGGTTATGCACATTTCATAATCAACTATTTTGCTTCAAATCTACTGTTTTTTTCGAATTTCCTATTCAATTACACGAAATGTTAGATTGATTCGTGAACTAATTATTTTTGAAGTTTTTGGAATTTGATGCTTCCAGAAGTGTTGAGTTGCTCCCTTCATTATCAATAAACTACCGTGTTCCAAGGGGATGTTTTGTTTTAAATTCGAAATCGTATTGTGCTTCAATTGAAAAATTCTTTCTGTTCCAAAGCTTAAGGAGGCAATTATTGGATTGAAGCCCAATTCTTTTTCGTTATCGGCATGCCAACCGTTGCTATCTTTTCCATCGCGATATAAATTGAGTAAAACTGTGGTGAATTT
>NZ_RYDJ01000183.1:0-1182 GCF_003970355.1 Flavobacterium bomense
CTAATTCTGAATATTTTGAATCGTATGGAAAAACTTTGATGTAACAATCTCTTTTGGCAAGATTGCGAAGGATATTGGTTTTAATTCCTAAATCTAGAGCTGCAATTTTATAGGTTGCATTTTCGTCTCCAAAAAAGTAAGGTTCCTTGGTAGAAACTTTAGAAGCTAATTCCAATCCTTTCATATCTGGAACTTTTGCCAATACTGCTTTTAGTTCTTCGATTGATGTGTCATCGGTACAAATTACTGAGTTCATAGCTCCGTGGTCGCGAATATAACTCACCAACCCACGGGTATCCACATCAGAAATACAGATTAGGTTTTGTTTTTTAAAATAATCTTCCAAACTTCCTGTGGCATCTTCACGAGAATAATTGAAGCTGAAATTTTTACAAACCAATCCAGCAATTTTAATGCTATCTGATTCGATTTCTTTATCGTTTACCCCGTAATTTCCAATATGTGCATTGGTAGCCACCATTATTTGTCCGAAGTAAGATGGATCGGTGAATATTTCTTGGTAACCCGTCATTCCAGTATTAAAACAAACTTCACCAAAAGTAGTTCCCGAAATTCCGATAGATTTTCCGTGGAAAATGGTTCCGTCACTTAATAGAAGAATGGCGCTTTTTCGTGTTGTGTATTTCATTCGTCGTAGTTATTGTTATTTCCTCAACCCCAACCCCTCTCCAAAGGAGAGGGGAGACGAGATTGAATATTTTTGTTTGCAAATTTAATTTTTTAAAACAGTGAATGCAAAGTTTTTTGAAAATTTATGTTTTTTTGAAGAGTTTCTTATGAAAATAAAAAGTTCTAAATAGCCCCGATTGAAGTGGAAATCCTTTTTCTTTTTCCTTTAAAAAGAAAAAGATATAGTGAACAGCTGGAAATAGCTCCCGATCCCTATGGAATGACAAGCTCTTTACTCTACTTTAAGAATAACCGGCAAAATAAACTGTGTTTTTACAGGAATTCCACGTTTGATGGCGGGGTTTACTTTTGGAAAATCGACCAAACGGGATTTGAGAATACTATCAATTTTTATTTTGTCATAAGCGACAGAATCTTTGGGGAATTGGGGCTCAAATTGCATCGTAGCATTCGGGAAAATGGTCACTTTTACTTCGATGGTGTCTAGTTCAGGATAAAGAATCGACAAGGTATCGACGCTCAATTTTTCTT
>NZ_RYDJ01000184.1:0-1180 GCF_003970355.1 Flavobacterium bomense
TAAGTTGAAGTATAATTTATATTTCAATGCCTTGAAAGAGGTATTCGAATATGTGTATACTTATAGCAAGAGCATTCGCAAAAAAGTAAAATGTTATGTGCCAACACACTCGTTAATAAATTATGCTTCTTGGGAAATAGTAAGCCCAGAAGCCAGTCTTGCACAGCTTCCGCACATGGATGGATACATTGCGCAAGTATGGACGGGAACTTCTAGAGAGAGAGTTTATTTTAATGGTGAACTTAAAGAAAGGACTTTCGAAAATGCCTTTTTAGAATATGGTTCTATGGTTTCAATGACAGCTCCAACGGGTCGAGAAATGTTTTTTTTAACGGATCCTATCGAGGACAGAAGCCAGACTTGGGCAGATTATAAGAAAAACTACCAAGCGACTTTTACTGCTCAGTTGCTCTATCCGACTGTGGCAAATTATGAAGTTATGCCTTGGCCTCCACGTATTTATTTAGGTAAATTTAAAATGGAAGAAGGGGAAGAAAAACAACCGCTTTCTAAAGCTTATGGAACACAAATGCAAGTAATGATTAATTCATTGAATAATATGCCTGTGTCTAAAAATGAAATTAACGGAACTAAAGGAATCAATGTTTTGCTTTCTAATTCTATTATGTTTCAGCGTTTCCCAATTCATGAAGGTTACCAAGATCCATCGCTTTCTAATTTTTATGGAATGGCTTTGCCGCTGTTAAAAAGAGGAATTCCAGTTGGGACGGTACATATGGAGAATATCGAGCTTAAGTCAGGTCTAAAAGACACAAAAGTTCTAATTATGTCTTATGCCAATATGAAACCATTATCAGCTAAAAATCACGAGGTTTTGGCAAAATGGGTAAAAGGTGGTGGAATGCTTATTTATTATGGAAAAGATGATGATCCGTTTCAAAAAGTTTCGGAATGGTGGAATAAAGACGGTAATAAATACAATGCTCCATCAGAACATCTTTTTGAGTTGATGAGCATTAAGGCAGAAGCTTCAAAAATGAGTTATTCTTTCGGAAAAGGAAATGTTTTTATCGTTCGCAAAAATCCAAAAGAGTTGGTTTTAGAAAAAAATAATGATAAAACTTTTCTCGATATAGTTGCCGAAGCGTATCATAATACAAAAACTAAAGGAAAATTGGAGCTCAAAAACAACTATTATCTAGAGCGCGGTCCTTATGAT
>NZ_RYDJ01000185.1:0-1179 GCF_003970355.1 Flavobacterium bomense
TGAGAAAAGCTATTTTTTCTTGTAATTGTAGAGCGACCAAAGAAAGCTCCTGCAATTGCATTAGAAAAAAAGATGTTTGAAGGAGGAGATGCAATGAAGAGCTGGAAATAGCTTATAAAAAAAATTATTGAGATTGCTTAGTTCCTCGAAACGACTTTTAATTCATAGCAAACGGAGCACACAACTTGAATGTAGGGACGATAACTTTGAAATTTTTTGTGGAAGTAAAATTGATCATATTGAAATAGCCTTTCATTGCACCATATGGAGAAGCCAAAAGGCAGCCAGAATTGTAAGTATGCAATTCGCCTGGTTTTAAAACGGGTTTTTTGCCTACAAATCCCTCTCCGTCAACCACTTCGTTGCTGTTCAGGGAATCGAAAATTTCCCAATGACGCGAAATTAATTGTACCGAATCCTTGCTGTGGTTTTCGATGGTAATTTCATAACTAAAGGCAAAATGAATCTTGTAGTTTTTGAAGTAAGTGCCTTCAAAACTAGTCAAAACCGAAATTTTTATACCTCTTGTTATTTGAGAAACCATAGCAAAGTATTACGAATGAGTTTAATAATTGCAAATTTACAAAAAAAAGGGTTACTAGTACTTTTTTGAGAAATGTTTTTTAGTTGGTGATTATAGTTGAATTTGTTGTAGCTTTTCCTATGACTTTTTGGTAACGGTCATTGTTTTCGCGGTAATACACTAAAATGGTGTAATCGTTTTCAGTTTGCCAAAAATTGCCGTCAATGGCATTTTCTCCATCGATATTTCCTTTGTCGTCGGCAATTTGATATTGAAAATTGGTAAATCCTTGTTTGATGAGAATGGCTTTTTCGT
The DNA here is from genome assembly GCF_003970355.1 of Flavobacterium bomense. Lineage (NCBI taxonomy): Bacteria > Pseudomonadati > Bacteroidota > Flavobacteriia > Flavobacteriales > Flavobacteriaceae > Flavobacterium > Flavobacterium bomense. The sequence continues at coordinate 839 of NZ_RYDJ01000185.1, forward strand.
AGGTGTTTTTTTCTTTGTTGAAATCCATTTTGTATTCGGGTGATAAGCTATAATTGTTGAACATTCCCGTGATATAAATGCCTTTATTCTTCATAAAAGTAGGGGCCGAAACACTAAAATAAACCCAAGCATAATCGGCTTCAATTTCGTTTTTTGCGGCACCGATGTTACGAACTACAAAATTTCCATTCACGTCTGGATTTAGTGTATAAGGGTAATTTCCTCTCGCATTGTTGGTAAACAAATTAGAATTATAAATTCCGTTGCTGGAATCTATTCTCGAGATAGTATTGCCAGCTGATCTAATATTGCTGTTGTCAAAATATAAAAATTCATTTCCT
>NZ_RYDJ01000186.1:0-1177 GCF_003970355.1 Flavobacterium bomense
ATAATTTTTGAGATTTACTTTGATTAATAGCATCAATATTTTTGTCGTTAATTTCGGTAATATCTGGTGTGATTTTTATAGACTCTAGGTGCATATTATAAACTCTAATGATGTCTTTTCCTTTTTTGATGTCGGCAAAAATAACATTATTATTGGAGTTTGGAAACACAATATTTCCTTGATAGATTATAGGAAATTTAGAGAAAATAGCCTGAGCAGTTTTAATTTGATTTCCTTCTACCAAAATGTATTTATGACTATACACTTTCAAATCTGTTTCTGCAGAATTAGAAAACTCCTGAATGCACAAAATATCAGGGTTTTTTTCATTGATAAAAGTTAAAATATCATCGGGAACATCATCTCTATCAAGCCATTTGAAGACATTCAGCAAACGTACATTATAACTCATTACGGTAAAATCTTTCTCTCCCTCGGGATATTCTTTAGCTGAAAATTTATAAAATTTATTAATAAAAGTGATACCCATCAAAAGTACCAAACCAGATAAAATCATTCGCTTCTTGAATTGAAATCCCCAATAGAAGAAAAATAATCCATTCAAAATAAAAAACAAAGGCATAAACAAGGTGAGAACGGATAAAAGCGGGAATAATTTTGGAGCCAAAAAAGGTAAACGATAGGCAAGAAAAGTCGATACAGTAAGGACTATATTCAAAAAAAACATTAGCTTATTAAACCACGAAAGGTTTTTCATTATTTTAGTTTCAAGTTTCAAGTTTCAAGTTCCAAGTTGCTCAACTTTAAACCTGAAACCTGAAACAATTTTATTTCCCTACTTTAAACAAAAATTCTTTTTCTTCTTTTGTCAAACAATCATAACCAGAGCGACTGATTTTATCTAAAATCTCATCGATTTGCTGTTGTGTTTTATCCTTAGTTACAATCTTTGAAACAGGCTTATCCGCAGGTTTTTTGTAATTTTTGTGTACCTTTTTGAAAGGAGTAGATGACTTTTTCGTGAACAAATTAACAAAAAAATCCAATAGGTTTGTAACAATTTTACTCAAATCGGTTCCGTTTTGGAGTAATTTAATAAAAATGAAACCAAAAAAAGCCCCAGCCAAATGAGCAATATGCCCTCCCGAATTCTCCGATTGAATTTGCATTAAATCAATTATAAGAATAACAACGGTAACATGCCAAAGCTTTACAT
>NZ_RYDJ01000187.1:0-444 GCF_003970355.1 Flavobacterium bomense
AACCGTTATCACTCACGAAGTCTTACCTAAAGAATCGTTATATTCCATTTCTAAACAATACGGAATTTCACTTTCTGACTTGAAAAAAGCCAATCCTGAATTAGGAAAAAAATCCTTGAAAGTGGGTCAAAAAATTAGTGTTCTAGTAAAATCGGATACTAATTCAAGTCTTGTTGCCGAGAATAAAGAAGTGAAATCTCCAAAAGAAATTGTAGTTGTTCCACAAAATATAGAAGACAAGAAATCAGAAACCGAAATTTCTCACGAAGTTTTGCCGAAAGAAACTAAATACGGAATTGCCAAACAATATGGTCTTAAGGTTGCCGAATTAGAAAAACAAAATCCGAATATTTCAAAAAAATTATTGGTGGGTTATCTGCTTAAAATTCGTACCTCAAAATGAATACAGAAAGAGATTGCAATCGAAAATGCAATAGCTATTGA
>NZ_RYDJ01000187.1:454-1175 GCF_003970355.1 Flavobacterium bomense
GACGGTTTTGATTGTTCCGGATTGATCTGTTATACTTTTAGTAGTTACGATATTAAGTTACCTAGGTCGTCTATAGAAATGGCTTCTTATGGTTCTAAAATTGATGCTGAAAATGCTCAGAAAGGCGATTTGATTTTCTTTAAAACCAATGGAAGAAGCCGGATAAATCACGTAGGAATGGTGGTCGAAGTGCTAGATGGCGAAATTAAATTCATCCATTCTGCAACTCACGGTGGCGTGATTATTTCTTCTACCAAAGAATCCTATTACGAGAAGAATTTGGTTCAGGTGAATCGAGTCTTATAAGCACTTTTTAATTATATTTTTTTAAACTCTCAAGGCGGCTTGGGCGTTTTTTATTTTAAACATTTGGTTGAAATTAGAATAATTTTTAATTATTGATATAGTTTTTATCTATCGTAAAAACATTTTCGATAGTTTATTTTTTATAAATTTGTCTAATATTTTTAAAATCATATAATTATGGAAAGTAATACTAATGTGGAAGGAGGAGGGAAATGTCCTTTTTCAGGTGGTGCTGTAAAACAAAGTACAGGCACACGAAACAATGATTGGTGGCCAAATCAATTGAACTTGAGCATTCTTAGGCAACACTCTTCTTTGTCCAATCCGATGGGCGAAGATTTTGATTATGCAACCGCTTTCAAAAGTTTAGATTTGAATGCTATTAAGCAAGATATTTTTAAGCTGATGACCGATT
>NZ_RYDJ01000188.1:0-1174 GCF_003970355.1 Flavobacterium bomense
ATAATGGAGCCTATTCTTAAAGATTGTATTCCTATTTATTGGGGGAATAAACTCGTAGACCGGGATTTTAATTCGCAGCGATTTTTAGATTACAATCAATTTAAATCAGAAGAAGATTTGATTGAAAAAATTTTGGAAATAAATCAAAATGAGGATTCGGCAATTGATATGATTCAGCAACCCCCTTTTAGTCCCGCCAAAATGACCCATAATGAAGAACACCAGCAAGTTTTAGAAATAATTAGTAAAATTGTTGAAGAAAATAAAAAGCCAATGGCAGTTCGATGGCTTCGGTATTTACACGGCTTTAATTTGTTTTGCTCTAAAATACAGAAACGAGTTTTTACACATTTGAGTTTATAGCTTTGAATTCTAAAACAGAATAAACATTTCAATATTTTTATGGTTTCTACTCCAAAAATCACCGTTATATTACCCGTGTACAATTGCGAATTGTACATACAAACGGCGGTTGAAAGTATCCTGAATCAAACATTTACTGATTTTGAACTCTTGATTATTGACGATGCTTCGACAGATGCTACGGTTGCTATTATCCAAAAAATTGAAGATTCACGGATTCAATTGATACAAAAGCCAGTAAATTCAGGCTATACCAATAGTTTGAATTCAGGAATAAAATTAGCCAAGGGGGATTACATTGCTCGGATGGACGGCGACGACATCAGCTATCCCGAGCGATTTGCTAAACAAATAGCCTATTTAGAAACTCATCCCGAGGTGGTGGTTTGTGGTACAACTTATAAAATTATGGGCAACGACAAACGAATTACGCTTCCAGAACATCACGAGGCTATAAAAATAAGTTTATTATGGGGGAATTGTATTTCACATCCATCAGTAATGATTAGAAAAAAAGTACTAGACCAATATTCAATTCAATACGACACCTCCAAAGAACCCGCCGAAGATTATGATATGTGGGTTCGAATACTATCCTTAGGAAAGCTGCACAACCTACAAGAAGTGCTATTGGAATACCGATTGTCCTCCAATCAAGTGTCACGAAAAAGAGCCGATGAGCAGAAAAAGAATGACATTGCAACAAAATTTCAACTGTTGCAGTATTTAGAGGTGCAATGGAATAATAGTGAATTTGAATTTCTGGAGCGGCAATTTGGCAAAACCGAAGTTCTATCATTCAATGACCTCA
>NZ_RYDJ01000189.1:0-818 GCF_003970355.1 Flavobacterium bomense
TATTATATAAATTTGGCTAAACATAGTGGAAGACTGTTAGAAGTAGATGAGGCGAGCACTGTAAATTGAGCTAATATTCAGCAATTTGATAATAATAATCAAACTTGCGGACAATGGAAATTAATACCAGTAACACAGTTATCGTTAGAAACACAAAACAAAATAGGATCTTCTATAAATTTATACCCAAACCCAGTAAAGGACACCCTTTTTTTAACCTCAGACATGAAAGGAATAGAACTAAGTATTTTTTCTCTAATAGGAAATTTAGTTTTAAAATCGCTAAGCTAATTGGAAGGTTTTATAAAGTTTAAACGTTAGAGAAAAAATATATGAAAATTCTCTTTATTTGTGGCTCTGCCGATCCGGGTAAAGATGGGGTAGGCGATTATACTCGTCGTTTTTGTGGCGAACTAATTAGGGTAGGCCATGTTGCTCAGATAGTTTCTTTATGTGATAAAAAGGTCACTACTTTTACAAATCAAAATCAAGAAATTGAAGAAGTGAAAGTTACAGTTTATCGCATCCCTATTTCAAGCTCAAATAATCAACGGCTTATTTGGTCACAAGAAATTATAAATAAAGTACAACCCGATTTGATTTCTTTGCAATTTGTACCCTATAGCTTTAACCCCAAGGGATTGCCTTTTTGGTTGCCTTCTTTCCTAACGAAATTAAGAGGAAATCACAAATGGCATATAATGTTCCACGAATTATGGTTAGGAATGGATTTGAATTCCAATTTTAAAAGTGTATGCATAGGTTTATTACAAAAAAAGTTAATTACAAAAATTTTAAACGGAAAAGAAAAAATAATA
>NZ_RYDJ01000189.1:828-1174 GCF_003970355.1 Flavobacterium bomense
CCGATTTATATCAATCAAAAATTGCAAATTTGGGATTTAAAGCGCGGGTATTGCCTTTATTTAGTAATATAATTAAAAATAACGGATCATCTTTAGGAAAAATCACAACTGATTTTGAATTGAAATTCTGTATTTTTGGAAGTATTCATTACGGAGCGCCAGTAGAAAAATTTATTGAGGAATTGAAACTAGTTTTATTTGAATCAAAAGAAAAAAGAATATTAAGGTTTGTATTTATTGGCCACTGTGGAGTTGCAATAGAAGAATGGAGAAAAGTATTGTTGACAAATAAAATTAATTTTGAAATAACTGGATTTGTTACTGACAAAGAAATAAGCAATATATT
>NZ_RYDJ01000018.1:0-55182 GCF_003970355.1 Flavobacterium bomense
GCTCAAAAATGACTCTTAAAATACAGATTTACAATAATTTCAAAGAACTTGTTTTATTTTTTAGTGGACACTAGTGATCCTATATATAAGGTGTCATGAGAAACAACTAAATATTCTGGTTTTATTATCTTCGCGTTAGGGATAGTAGTGGAAAGCCCGCAAGAAAGTGGAGTGAAACACAACTTTATGAGGACTTGTAGCGGATAGCCCGACCGTTTATAAAAAAGAGAGGCTACTATCGATATTGATAATAGCCTCTCTTTTTTATAAATGGGAACGCACTAATGATAATCTAATCGAAACGTATGGCTTTGACTGGAGAAATTTTAGTTATTATATAGGACGGAATTAATAATACAAAAAAACAAACGGTCACAGTAAGTAGGTTTAGCACTAGGATATATCCCCAATTTAAATAAACTGGTGCTTGGTTTACATAATAGTTTTCTGGATTCAACTGGATCACGCCAAATTGTTGCTGGAGTAACAATAGTGCTATTCCGATTAAGTTTCCCCAGAAAAGCCCTCTTACGATAAGATAGAAGGCATTATATAGAAATATTTTCCGGACGGACCAATTATTGGCTCCCAACGCTTTTAGGATTCCTATCATTTGGGTTCGTTCGAGAATTAATACTAATAGTGCAACCACCATGTTGATTGTGGCCACAAGAATCATGACAACTAATATAACGATGATATTAAAATCGAATAGCTGAAGCCATTCAAATATATAGCTGTATTTTTCTAGTATGGTTTTACTATCTAATGTAGAAGCTGTTTGTGCATAGACTTGTTCTCCGGTAGCTTCGATAGTATTAAAATCGTCAACAAAAACTTCGAAAGCACCAATTTGATCTGGAGTCCATTTATTGATACGCTGCATGTGACGAATATCTCCTATTATATAGGTTGCATCGAATTCCTGAAAACCGGAATTGAAGATTCCTGTAATTTTAAATCTCCGAATATTGGGCAACTGATTTTGATTTTCTTTGATGAAGAATGTATTGAACAGATCTCCTACTTTCAAATTCAACCTATTGGCAAGGAATTGAGACAATAACACTTCTTGATTCACATTTTTTGAATAATCAGGTAATTTGCCTGAAACCAGATACTCTTTTATATTATCCCATTTGTAATCATTGCCCACTCCCTTGAAAATAATTCCTTCGAAAGCGGTTTCGGTTCTAATAATTCCTGCTTTACTGGCAATGGCTTGAATATGCTCCACTTCAGGAACAGCAGTAAATTTTGGATAAAAATCTTGTTTTTTAGAAATTGGAACTACCGTGACTTCGGATTGATTGTTGTCATAATTGGAAATAACGATGTGTCCGTTGAAAGCCGCAACCTTCTCTCGGATTTTTTGTTGCAGTCCAATTCCTGTCGCTACCGAAATAATCATCATAATCATACCAATTGCAATTGCTGAAATAGCAATTTTTATAATTGGAGCAGATATGCTACTTTTATAATCTTTAGCAGTTATGAGTCTTTTGGCTATGAAATATTCTAAATTCAAAATTTATAGTTTGCAACAAAGATACATAAAGTTTTTTGCCACAGATTAAACAGATTTAAACAGATCAAAAATAGTACTATGAAATATTTTAGCTATACTTACCTCTTATTATTGACATTAGTTGTACAATCCTCTTGTGGAAGTTCTACAAAAAACAATCAGTATAGCAGCAGTACGGATAGCTTGCCAAAAATCCATTTCCAACCATTTTTTAGACCACATCAAATACCAATATTTAAAACGGGAGCCGATAATTACGAAAAATATATTTCTCTGTTAGAAAATAAAACAACAGGAATTGTAACCAACCAAACGGGAATTCTATCTGACAAAACCCATTTTGTTGATTTTTTACTTTCCAAAAATATCAATGTGCAAACTATTTTTGCTCCAGAACATGGTTTTCGTGGCACTGCTGATGCGGGAGAACATGTGGTTGATGGAAAAGATTCTAAAACCGGGCTGCCAATTATTTCTCTATACGGTGATAATAAAAAACCAAAACAAGAACACCTCGCTGGAATCGATATCATGATTTTCGACTTGCAAGATGTAGGCGCACGGTTTTATACTTACATCTCCTCGTTACATTACATCATGGAAGCTTGCGCTGAAAACAACATTCCGCTTTTAGTTCTTGACAGACCAAATCCGAATGGAAGTATAGTCGACGGTCCAATTCTTGAGCCAGAATTTACCAGTTTTGTAGGCATGCATCCAATTCCTTTGTTTCATGGAATGACAATTGGCGAGTATGCTAAAATGATTAATGGAGAGAAATGGCTGAAAAATGGCATTCAATGCAAATTGACCGTTATTCCGTGTATTAATTACAACCGAAAAATGAATTATAGTTTACCTGTAAAACCTTCACCGAATCTTCCAAATGATCAAGCCGTGAATCTTTATGCAAGTTTGTGTCTGTTTGAAGGCACAAATGTAAGTGTGGGTCGTGGAACTGAAAAACAATTTCAGATTTATGGTTCTCCGTATCTACCAAAAAGTGATTTTAGTTTTATACCCAAACCAAATTTTGGCGCACAAAATCCAGTTTACAATGGCGTGAAATGTTATGGGGAAGATTTATCAACACATACAAAGGTCAGTAAACTAGAATTAAAATGGTTGATTCAAGCCTATCAAAGCACAACGGAAAAATCGAAATTCTTCAATCCTTTTTTTACCAAACTTGCAGGAACTAAAAAACTGCAACAGCAAATAGAAAATGGAATTTCCGAAAATGAAATCAGAAAAAGCTGGCAGAAAGGACTTATTGAGTTTAAAGCAATGAGAATGAAATATTTGATATACTAATTCTCACCCCCCTTCCGATCCCGAAGTTTCGGGACGGGACTCTACAAAGCAGAGGGAGACAAAATAGAAAATTTTTAAAGCGGCATTTTCTTTTTCATTTCCTCTACAATATTAAACGCTGCCGGGCATATCGCTACGTTTTTCAGGGTTAAGTCTGTAATTTGTTGGAATTTTTTTCGATCCGTATGCGGGAATTCTCTACACGCTTTTGGACGTACGTCATATATCATGCACGCATTTTCATCATCGAGAAAAGTACAGGGTACACTTTGCAAAACATAATCTCGGTCTTCATCGATTTGAAGGTATTGCTGGATAAACTGTTGTGGCTTTTGGCGTAGGTATTTTGAAACACGCTCAATGTCGGCATCCGTAAATAATGGTCCCGTAGTTTTACAACAATTAGCACACTTTAAACAATCCGTTTTCTTGAATTCAGCATCATGCAAATCTTGCATCACGTAATCCAAATTCTTTGGTGTCTTTTTTTTCAGCTTATCAAAATACTTTTTGTTTTCGATATGCTTATCTTTGGCTTCCTTAGGGAGATTGTTTAAAATATGTTTCAAATTTAAAGTTTAAAGTTGGAACCACAAAAGTAACAAACTTGAATCCTTTAACCTTAAACTTTAAACAAAAAAAGATGAAAGACCTTTTTGGCAAAGCCATACTTGATTTTCAAACCAATAATTCACCCGAAGATTTAATTACGGAAACTACAATATCTGAAGAAGATGAAATGAGCGTTGCCTACTTGTTTCGTTCTTATGATGAAATGCCCCAAATGGAACAAAAAGCGTTACAACTTGCCAAAGGTAAAATCCTGGATGTTGGCTGTGGCGCAGGAAGCCATAGTTTATCTTTGCAAAACGAACGCAATCTAGACGTAACCTCTATTGATATTTCAGCAAATGCTATCCAGGCATGTACCTTGCGTGGATTGAAAAAAGCAAAAGTTCAAGATGTACTGACATTAGAAAATGAAAAGTACGACACCATACTCCTATTGATGAATGGTGCGGGAATGTGCGGTAAACTTAAAAACATCCCGAATTTCCTTTTAAAACTAAAATCATTATTGAATCCCGGCGGACAAATTCTATTAGACAGTTCTGATATAATTTATATGTTTGATGACGATGAAGATGGCGGAAAGTGGATTCCTTCCCAAAAGGAATATTATGGAGAAATCGTTTTTAATATCTCCTACAAAGGCGAGAAAGAAAAACCATTTGACTGGATGTTCATTGATTACAACACTTTGCAAAATGCAGCTTTAGATAATGGACTAAAATGCGAGTTGATTCTTGAAGGCGAACATTTTGATTATTTAGCAAAACTTTCCATTTAGAAAACACATAAAACTACTTAGTATGAGAAATTTAGCGGTGGAAAAATTACGTTATCCTATTGGGAAATTTATCAGACCCGAGATCTATTCAAGTGAATATCTCCATAATAAAATAAAAGAAATCGCAAGTTTTCCAGAACGATTGAAAAACGAAGTCATTCATTTGACAGAGGAACAACTCGAGACACCATACCGTCAGGATGGCTGGACGATTCGTCAAGTCATTCACCATTGCGCCGATAGTCACATGAATTGTTTCGTTAGAATTAAATGGACATTAACTGAAAATAAACCGCTAATAAAAGCGTATCACGAAGATTGTTGGGCAGAATTACATGATAATTTAACGATGCCCATTCAACCCACACTTTCATTTCTTGACGGATTGCATTTTCGTTTGGCATATATAATGAACAGTCTTTCTGAAGCAGATCTTGAAAAATCTTTTATACATCCCGAACATAATACCGTTATTCAATTGAAGGAAATAATTGGAACCTATGCTTGGCATGGAAACCACCACTTAGCGCATATTACCGAATTGAAAAAAGAAAAAGGCTGGTAGTATAAGGAGCTATTTCCAGCTATTCGCTATATCTTTTTTTCTCATTAAAAAAATGAGAAAAAAAGGATGTCGCTACTATCTGGGCTAGGGAATCTGCTAACAAGAAGTAAGCCTTCCGAAAATTAATCAGTATCTGTTTTAATTCAAAACCCCAAACAGCACTTGCTATATGAGGTTTTTAAGTATTAAGGAATATTCAAATATTTATGTGTTTGCAACGAGACACGCCATTTTGGGTTGTTCATTACATAATCAACAATTAACGGAGTCATTTCTTCTTTTTTACTCCATTCCGGTTGAAGAAATAAAATAGCATTCTCATTTACCTTATCAGCTTGCTCTTCGGCAAAAATAAAATCATGTTTATTGTAAATAATCACTTTTAATTCCTGTGCGTTATCATACACCGTTTGAGTTGGTAATTTGTTTTTCTTTGGCGACAAACAAATCCAATCCCAAGTTCCTGTAAGCGGATAAGCCCCAGAAGTTTCTATGTGCACTTTTCTATCACTATCTTTTAGCTTTTGTGTTAGCAAGCTCATGTCCCACATCAATGGTTCACCACCAGTAACCACAACAGTTTCTGAATATTTACTTGCATTGGCAACAATTTGATCAATACTAGTTGGCGGGTGTAGCTCCGCATTCCAGCTTTCTTTAACATCACACCAATGACAACCTACATCACATCCGCCAATTCTAATAAAGTACGCAGCTGTTCCGGTATGGTATCCTTCCCCTTGAATGGTGTAAAATTCTTCCATTAAAGGAAGCATTGCACCTTTATTAACTTCTAACTGTATTTCTTTTGATAACATTCTTTAATTTTAAAGTGCAAAGATAGTTAATTAGAAAAGGAGTCCATTTGCAAACACAGACTAAAATGATAAACTTTCAATAAGCCAAAAAAGGCGTGTATTAAACCGTTTTGAAATAATTAATCCAACTCTGAATACAACGATCCTAAAATAGGAGCACAAAAAAACCGATAGCCAAAGACTATCGGTTTTTGATATTGAGACAAATTCTTATTGTTTCAAAATTTTTATTGACTCTGTCGCATAATTATTAGCAGGGTCTAATGCTAATGTTTTTTTAAAATATTCAATAGCTTTAGGCTTGTCTGTATTAGCAAAACTGGCTGCCATATTATTGTAACATTCAATAAACTTAGTTTTTACTGCAGGTTTTGCTATTTCCTCAGCACCTAATTCCATTGTTTTTAAAAGATAATCTTCATAATTTTTCACCATCAAGTCATCTTTTTCAAGTAATCTATTGGTTCTTGCTTTATACAAGTATGCTTCTAAATAAGTAGGAGAAGCAACTAATACTTTATCAAAAGCAGCATCTGCTTTTGATAAAGCAATTGCATCTACTTTTTCGCCTTCCTTTTTGTTAATATTGGCATAGTAATTCGCTAGACCAAAATAGACGTTGTCATCCAGATAATTAGTAGACTCAGGAGAACTGGCTCCAGATTCAAATACAGCTGCAGATTCTTTGTATAGTTTTTGAGAAAATAATTTTTTACCAATATCACTCAAATCTTGAACCGCTAATGGCTCCATTTCGATTGCTTTTTTAAGACCTTTCATTCCTGAATCAAAAGCAACGGAGTCTATAGCTAATCCATCTTCGCTAGTCCCTTTTTTTATTTTAGTCAAACCTAAATACAAATAATCTTTAGCGATTACTTTATTAGTTGGGGAAGCGATAAAACTTTCCAATGATTTCAATGCTAAATCAACATTTCCATTTTCATAAGCCGCATATCCTAAATAACGATAGATTCTTGGATTAACTTTGTCCAATTCGATCATTTTGTTAGCTTCCGCTTCCAGTGCAACATAATCCTCTATCAAGATTAGAAAATCAGCTCGACGCATTCTAGAGTTAATCGAGTAATCGGTTAAAGCCATATATTTATCGTAATAGCCAATTGCTTTTTTATAATTCACAGCCGCTTGAGAAGGTTTATTACGTGCAATTTTATAATAAGTCTCCGCTAATTCTCTATACACTGGTCCATAGTTAGGATTAATAGCAATAACCTCTTCATAAGCTTTTAAAGCTTCGTCATACGATTTTGCTCCTTTAAGCAAAACACCCAGTTGCATTTTTGCTCTTAGCAAAGAATTATCTGCTTGAAAAGCACTTCTATAAGCTACATAAGCTTCATTTTGTTTGCTATCACCATAGTAAGCATCACCAAGGGCAAGCTGTAACTGTGCATCATCTGCATTTTTTATGGCAGCGCGATTCAAAATAGCGATTGCATTTTTATAATCGGGCTTTTCAGCATTCATATAGGCTCTTGCTTGGTAAACGTACTCTGCAAAATCCTTTCTTTTCATGTCTTTGGTGGCCAATACAAATTTTGCTTGAGCTGCCGCAACATCATTGTTATCTAAATCCATTTGACCTAAGCCAATGTAATTCAAATTAGCTTCATCAGAAGCTGTTAATCCTTTTTGGAAATAAATTTTGGCGGAATCTTCTACATTTTGAGTAAGATATACATTCCCTAAAGTAAAAAAAGCAGCTCCATTAGATGGATTCTCCTTAATAATTGATTTTAAAATTGCCTTCGCACTTTCGAACTGTTCTGCATCGATCGCTTTTTTTGCTTGATCAATATCTTGCGCTTGACTTGCAAATGCCGATGCTAATAATGCAACACTAAACGTTTTTAATTTATTCATTTTCATTGTAGTTAATTTAATTTTTATCATTTTGGCTTTTAGTTATTGTAAATTTCCTCGCAGGAATACGTATAGGTAACAACCCGGATTTTAAAATTATTCTTTGTCCTACATCTCCACCAACGAATGAAGCGAACCCCATTCCTAGGCCAGAATAACCTTGACAATTAATTATATACAAATCACGTGCCAAAGGGTATTTTTTTTCTGCTATATTATTTTGCGATGGCAAGTAGGATTCATTCCCTGCGAGACCCGTTACTCTTAAAGCATTCACATTATCAACATACTTTTGCATCGCTGGCTGTGGCTGAGATAGCCAATTGACACCAACAACACCAATCATATCTGAATTTTCTGAAACATATTTTATCACTTCATCATTCGTTTTAAAGGAGAAAACCCCACTTTTAGGAATACTCTCAATCTCTGCCAGAGATTTCATATAGCGCACCGTACTTGAATTCAAATTGTCAAAAACCAATCCTTTAATTGATGGAGTAGACTTTCCTTGCATAAAACTTACGACCTCTTCAAGAGAGATTATCGAGTCTTGCATATTCTTATTAGCAATAAACGCAATGGCATCTGTAGCAAATGGCGTTATTTTAGGGTTAATTTTTCTGGATTTAAAAATTTTCAATTCCTCCGCTGTCAAATTTCTAGACAAAATCGCTATAGCTCCTTTTTCATTAAATAAAGAGTTTAGGACTTCAGACTCCGATTTTGAAACAAGCTTTATCTTAGCCTCATAATTATTCTCAAATACTGCTACCTGATCTTCTATTATAGGAGACAACGTTTCATCAACAAAGATCGTTGCAGTACCTTTCAAAATAGTCTCCTCTTCCTTTGACGTATTGGATTGATTACAAGAGTAACCTAACACTAGCACTAAGAAAAAAATAAAATATGGAAGTTTAACAAATTTTTTCATAAACTAATTATTATTATCATTAATAATTCGGAAGAATCTAAATGAAGCATAAGCTATAAGTAAGATTCCGAATGCGATTCTATAAGCTGGAGACATATCTAAAGGAAAATTCTTCATGAAGATAATGAATAAACCTAATACCAGATATACCAGAAAAAACAAAATTCCTAAAACGAGAAGAAATCGCTCTTTGAGCGATTTCTTCTGAATATTAATACGTATGCTCTTTAACATTAATTTGCCGTTTGAATTGTAATTGGTAAAGAATACAGCACTCTGACTTTTTTACCGTTTTGTTCACCCGGACTCCATCTAGGAGACTTTTTCAAAACACGAATCGCCTCTTTCCCTGTACCATAACCAATATCTCTAATTACTTTAATATCGGTTAAAGAACCATCTTTCTCTACTACGAAAGTAACATATACTTTACCATTCAACCCGTCTTCTTCAGGAGTTTGATAATTATTACCCACATACTTGTAAAATTTCTCTATCCCACCTGGAAAATCAGGTTTAACCTCAATCCCGGCAGTGTTGTAAATTTGGTTATCTACTTCTTCTACTACTGCAGCAGTTCCAGTGCCTACTGGCTCTACAGTCAATACTGCATCTGGATCTCCTTTGATAGTAACTGCACCTAATTTTTTATCTTTTATTTCGACAGTTTTAGGTGGTTCCTCTGTAACTTCCTCCGCTTTAGCCACGACTGGTTTTACAAACTTCACTTGATCCACTTTTGGAGGTGGCGGTGGAGGTGGTGGGATATTCTTCTTTATCTCTTCCTTTTTAGGGGGCAATTTAATTGTAACAATTTTATTATCTAAAGTTTCATCTGCTTCGGTAGAATCAGGTAGTAAATTTAAAATAAGCGGCATACTGACTGCTAGCGCAAAAACAATTGCACCAAAAATAAGCGCTCTAACTGCAGTCTTGTTATTTGATTTTCTCAGTTCGTAAGCGCCATACGCCTTATTACGTCCCTCGAATACAATATCAAGCCATTGGTTTGTGAATATATCTAATTTCATTTTTCTTAATTATTAGGTTATTGAGTAGTAAGAAAATCTTATTTATCTTCTAACAATTTTAATTCCTCTGGAGAGAAATCATTTACAATTGCATTTGAAGGTACTCCCACAATATTCATCTCATCTAGTATATCTACTAAATTACGGTAGCTTGACTTTTTACTTGGTTTAATAATTACGATTAACCCTTTGTCTTTGTTACCCGTGTATTCAACTACTGATATTTTTCTTTTCAATAATTCTTTACGAATACCCTCTTTACCATAAGATATATCTTTAGGACCAGCAATTGGAGTTGCCAATAAACCCATATAATAAACCATTTTGTCATTATCACCTAACATCACCGTCAACGTACGATTTTCGTCAACTTTAATAGGCTTTTCTTTGATTTTATCATCTTCCTTATCTGGCAAACCCAAGCTCATAGATTGAGGTTTAGACAGGGTCGTGGTAAGCATAAAGAACGTAATCAATAAGAATGCCAAATCCACCATAGCAGTTAAATCTACTTTAGAATTTGCTTTTTTACTTCTTACTTTTCCACCTTTTTTGCCTCCACCGTCGCCGGTATTTAATTCAGCCATTTTAGTGTATGTGTTTTAATTATTTTTCTGTTGCTCTTAGACCAGTAACTAAACTAAAGTTATTGATTTTTTGATCCTGTAAAATATCCATTACTTGTTTAATAGCAGGATACTCTTCTTTTGCATCTCCTTTAATGGCAATTTGCAATTCTTTGTCGTTAACGTCAATATTTGCTATGCGAGAATTGTAGATCCAATCTTTCAGCTGATTGTCCAATGAATCTTTAGGGATCCCAGGTTGCAGCCCCGCTTTATTGCGTTCCGAGGTTTTCATTCCAATCAACTGCTTTAGATTTGTAATTGGAACTCCTACACCTTCCATTAAAGCAAAAGTTTTAGTTTCCTCCTCTGTAAAGGTAACTCCGTATTTTTGACCCATTAATTCAAGTGCTTTTATACGAACTTCTCTTCCTTTTAGGTCAAAGAATACTTTCCCTTTCCCGATAGTTATTGTAGCCAAATCAGTATCTGGCAGCTTGGTTTGAGTAACTGAAGCGGGCGTATCTACTGGCAATGCTTCCGGTATCTTTGCTGTAGCTGTCATTACAAAGAACGACAACAAAAGGAAAGCGACATCACACATTGCAGTCATATCAGTAGACCCTGCTTTCTTTTTCATTTTTATAGCCATTAATATATTTTTTAATATTTACAAGAAAATAGATTCCGTTTTCCAACTATCTATTTTCTTGTAAATTAAATTATTAATTATTTTTGTGTACTTCTGTAGTGTCTGTAAGTATTAACAATTGTGTTACCTGCCTCATCAATAGAGTAAGTCAAATCATCAATTTTAGAAGTAAAAAAGTTGTAAGCTACAATTGCTAAAGCAGAAGTAGAAATACCTGTTGCAGTGTTGATAAGTGCTTCAGAAATACCATTTGCAAGAGCAGCTTGATCCGGTGTACCAGCAGCAGATAATGCACTAAATGCTTTAATCATTCCTGTTACTGTACCTAACAAACCTGCAAGTGTACCCAATGAAACCATTGTAGAAAGCACAGTCATGTGTTTCTCTAACATTGGCATCTCTAATGAGGTAACCTCTTCAATTTCTTTGTGAATAGTTTCTGCAGCAGCTTCGCTATCAAAGCCTTCTCTTTTAACTTCTTGATATTTCAATAAAGCTGATTTTATTGGATTTGCAACAGAACCTTTTTGTTTGTCACATGCAGCGATAGCCGCTTCAATATTACCACTTTTAATATCGTTTTGTACATTTTTCATAAAAAGATCAAGATTTCCTGTACCTGCCGCTTTTGATATTACAGCATAACGTTCAAATGAGAACACAACAACCATTAACAACAAACCTAATAATACTGGTACAATAGGACCTCCTTTGTATACCATTGCCAACATATTACCTGGTAGTGGATGACCTGTATTAACGCCGCCTTCAAAATTAGCACCATTACCCATTATAAAATTCCAAATCAACCATCCTACAAATACACATGCCACAATAATGATTCCTGAAATCATTCCTCCTCCGTTTGCCGCTTTTTCTTTTTTAACGTTTGCCATTTTTTTAATTTTAATAGTTTTAAATAATTTATTTTAGTTATAATAAACTTGTAGTGGAGCAAATTTATATTTTTAGTTCAAATAAAAAAACTTTTTTTAATTTTATTGTCATTAATTTTATTTCAAACAAACATTTAGCAATTTACTCATTGCATATATATCAAAATCTACAAAGAAATCATCCGTTTTACAAAAAAAAAAATACATTTTTAAGAAATATTAACATAAATTTTCAATAACCGTTTAAAAGCAGTCAAAAATATATATTTTTATTATTAAGAGGCAAAAAGCAGGAAAACTGCATTATACCCCATAATTTCCTATTTTAGGATACTAATAGCAGCTTACAAATCCTTTTAATTCAAACTTATCATGACCAGAAAAGAAGATTTTATACAAGACATAACGCGTGGGTACCTTTCAAAAGGAGAGAGTATGACTTTGGAGGAGTACTATTAGGCGGAGAAGCTCTAGCAAATGCACCCATAAAAATTCCCTTAAAAACCTTAAACCGTCATGGGTTAATTGCCGGAGCTACTGGAACGGGGAAAACCAAAACGATCCAAGTTCTTTCATAACAACTATCCTCTTTTGGGATTCCTGTTTTAATGATCGACATAAAAGGCGATTTTAGTGGTATTGCTAAAGAAGGGAAATAAAAACCATTTATAATTGAAGGCGAGACCGTGGTTCTTACAGCAGGACAGTCCATAAAAATAGAGAAGAATACCCGTGTGCACTATTCCGATCCTTTTGATGAAGTCTGTGAATATTTAGCTATTTGCAAACCTGCATTTTCTTTAGAAAAAGTTAATAGAGCAGACTAACCCTTATATAATTTGTATCTTTATACTTTCCATAAAAAAAGTATGAAAGTTCAAAAAAAAATTATAATAGTTGGCGCTGGCTTTGCTGGATTGCGTTTGGCTCAAGATTTAGAAAATACAGATTTTGATGTTTTACTGATTGACAAAAACAACTACCATCAATTTCAACCCTTGATGTACCAGGTAGCCACAGCAAGGCTTGAACCTGCCAGTATCTCATTTCCGTTACGAAAAGTATTTCAGCATTCGAAAAATGTCCGCATTCGAATAGCTGATGTGCTTCGTATTGATCCAGAGCACAAAATAGTACAAACCTCTATTGCTGATTTTGAGTACGACCATTTGATAATTGCCTTTGGATGCACGACTAATTATTTTGGAAATGCTGAAATAGAAAAATTTGCATTTCCCATGAAATCGGTGCCGGAAGCGATCCAACTTCGCAACCAAATTCTACAAACTTTTGAAGATGCCTTAATTGCTTCACCAGAAGAGCTACAATCGCTAATGAACTTTGTGATTGTTGGCGGAGGCCCTACCGGAGTAGAACTTGCAGGAGCTTTGGCAGAAATGAAAAAAAATATTTTGCCAAAAGATTATCCGGATAAAGATTTTTCGAAACTCACCATTTATATTCTTGAAGGATCTCCGAACGTATTGAACCCAATGAGTGAAGATTCCCAAAAAACGTCTCGTAAATATCTGGAGGAACTAGGTGTCATTGTAAAAACGGATACTATTGTAAGCCATTACAACGGTAAGACCGTAAGCCTGCAAAACGGAGACACGATTGCATCCAGAAATGTGATCTGGGCAGCAGGAATTACAGGAAACACCCTGGAAGGCATTCCCAAAGAAAGTATTACCAGAGGAAATCGCTATCTTGTTGACCGATTTAATAAAATAGAAAATCTCGAAGACGTGTATGCCCTTGGTGATATTTCATTCATGGCTACTCCTAAATATCCCAATGGTCATCCGCAAGTAGCCAGTGTTGCTATAGAACAAGGAAAAGTATTAGCCACAAACTTCAAACTAAGTCTAAAAAACAAACCTCAAATCGAATACGAGTATCATGATAAGGGTTCTATGGCTACAGTAGGAAAACGAAAAGCGGTGGTCGATTTACCAAAATTTAGTTTCCAAGGAAGATTGGCTTGGTTTACCTGGATGTTTATCCACCTTATGTTGATTTTGAGCGTCAAAAACAAACTTTCTATTTTTATCAATTGGACGTTCAGCTATTTCAATAATGACAGCACCTTACGAGTCCTACTGAAACCGGCAACAAAAGATAAATAACACCAAAAAGGACTCTGAATAGAGTCCTTTTTTTATTTTAATAATTCTAAAATGGTCTTTTCAACTACTTCTGAATCCCAGATTTCTTTGATATTTTCCATTTTTAAAATTTCTTCCATAATTGCATTTTGATAATCACCTATAGCCAACGCTTCTGTATAAGGCCGATCACTAAATGTTACACGACTGTATAGCGGAATCCATTTTTCAGGGTGCTTGTCTGAAAATGATTTTTCAATTTTCTTTTGCAAAAGGAAGTTTTCATCTGCAGTCTTAGAGCTCATTTCTAAAAAATTTCGATAGGAAAGCTCTGCAATAGCATCGGCATTTTGTTTACGGGATTTTTGATATTCGGAAAAAATAGATTTCCAATCATCTCCGTACTTTTCAATCATTTCATACAGCACTGAAATATCTTCAAAACCGGCATTCATTCCTTGTCCGTAAAAAGGTACAATGGCATGACTCGCATCCCCAATCAAGGCAACCTTATCCTCATACGTCCAAGGAAAACACTTCATGGTTACTAATGTACTGGTTGGGTTCCGGAAAAAATCTTCTGCTAATTTTGGAATAACATCAACCGTATCCGGTAAATTTTTTTCAAAAAAAGCTTCTACTGACTTCCTGTCCTTTAAGGAATCAAAGGAATTTTCTCCTTCAAAGGGCATGAATAAAGTACAGGTAAAGCTTCCGTCTAAATTGGGCAAGGCAATCAACATATATTCTCCTCGTGGCCAGATATGAAACGAATTTTTATCCAATTTATGTGATCCATCCCCGTTTGCCGGAATATTTAATTCTTTATATCCAATAGGTAGAAATTCTTGCGAATAATCGAACATACTCTGGCGCTGCATGCGGTGACGAATTCTTGAAAAAGCACCATCAGCGCCAAAAACCATATCGTATTTTTTATCTTCCCATGCACCTCTTTCGGTTTCGCCTATATGAAGCGTGGCATTTTCTAGAGTTACATCCCAAATTTTGTGCTCAAAAAAGAACTCTGCTCCTGCGGCTTCCGCCAAATCGATCATTTTTCGGTTTAAAATTCCTCTCGAAATTGAATCAATGGATTCGCCTTCCTGACCATAATTTTGAAAATTAAGCTTATCCACTAAATGAATTGCCCGTTTTTTCATGGGGATTGCGATCGCTCGAACAGCATCACCTACTCCAACTCCATCTAAGGCTTTCCAGCCGCGATTAGACATCGCTAAGTTGATAGAACGTCCTGAAAATTGTATCTTCCTGATATCTGGACTTCTATCGTAAATATGAACAGTATGACCTGCTTTACGAAGGTAAATAGCTAGTAAAGATCCGACTAGTCCAGAGCCTACAACTGCTATTTTTCGGGGAGTTTGCATTAATTTTTTATAAAAAGTTAGGCAAAATTACTGATTTAAAGTTTTAATAACTTTAAAAAACAATCATTTTTTATAGGGAATAAACACCAATTTTGTAGAAGTCCTAACAATCTCCTTTTCGTTCAGTTTCATTCTTCTGAATTTTCCTGAATTATACAATTCCGCCTGATCGTTATAATGTGCACTGAATGGATTTCCGGATTGTCCCGTTGGCAAAATGGCCCAGCTATTTTCAATGTCTGAGAAATCAATAATTCTTCGTGTTGAAGGCCCGCCTTTTACTTGATACTGACCCGTTTCGGTATAATCAAAAAACAAATTATTAATCACTTCCGTTGAACCTGAAACTTCAAATGGACCAACATTAAATATAGTTCTTAAAGCTGCAATTTTACCCAACGGATGCTGATGTTCCAGAGTATGTACTTTGTTCCAGGTCCAAGCTGATACGGAATTGCCCAATTGTTTTTCTAAAGCAGCAATCGATTCCTTGAACGATAGCGACACGATTTCTCGCCTTGTTTCCGAATGGTTTTTTGTATTGATATTATCCCACCACAGTGAGTTTTTGTTTTCAAGTTGTCTGGCGATCATTTGCTTCATGATATGCGTGCCTAAAAACTGCTTGAAATTAGCAGCTCCCAGTTCGTCCTCAAAAGTATTTTTTAAATAATTAAAAATCCATTTATTATAGATTGTGGGTGCTACATCATCCAGATTATTAGAACCTTTCCATTTTTTCAAAACAGCAAAGGCTTCTTTTTCATTATTTGAAAGCGTAGTGTAATCCAGATTCGAAATTAAACGTGCTACAACGTCAGGCGCAACTGGTGATGTATTATCAAAAATCATGCTGCCCACAGTTGCCTTATTCCATTTTGTTTTTTTATTCAATAATTGCGTGATTCGTTTGGCTCTGTCTTCAGGAAGGTAATAGCCCGGATACAAAAATCCGTCTATTGCCTCTGGTTGATTATTGGCTGAATACACGTAATTCCATTTTGGATTCACCGCTGAAGGATTTTTGGAGAAATCCAAATATTCCTTGATATCGTCTTTCCCGCTCGCCCCATCCAAAATAAAATTCGGATTCACGCCTTCATTATGCTTGTATAATTTTCCTGTTGCCCACCATGCAATATTTCCTTTGGAGTCACCATACATAACATTCAGTCCCGGTGCGGCTATCAGAGCCACTCCTTTTAGAAAATCTTCCTTGCTTTCAGCGTGCGAAAGCCTATACACTGCGTCCAGAATTCGTATGGGTTGTTGGGTATAAATCCAAGACATTGCCACTGGTTTGTCCTTATCCAGCCCTACAATTAAGTCATTCATGATAGGCCCGTGACGACTCACTTTTACATTCAAAACCACATCAGTAGAATCTTTTATTTTTATAATTTTTCGGCGAATTTCATAATTCCTATACCCCGTTGGCGTTTTGTAAGAGGTCGCATTTCCAGGACTATTTTCTTCTTGGTACAAATCAATATCATCATTTTCAAACATGGTTAATCCGTACGCATAGTTACGGTTATGTCCCAATAATGGGAATGGAGTACCTGCTAAATAGCAACCGTACAATTCAAAATCCGGAGTTACTAAGTGCGCTTCATACCAAGTTGCGGGTTGCGAAAACCCAATATGTGGGTCATTGGCAAAAATCACTTTTCCTTTTTTAGTTTTCTTTGGAGAAAGAACCCAGCTGTTGCTTCCTATAAAGGGTGGGATAGGGGATTGGTCTAAAAGTGAGGCTACTGATTTTGAAATAGCAGCATATTCCTGTGGCTTATGTTTTGCATTTTTTATTTTTGTGGTATTAAATGAACCGTCAATGCCAAAATCCTTGAGATAGTCCATTCCGTACTTGTTCCGAATATCCGTCAACAAAGGATCTGACTTATGGGCCATAGCAAAACTAAAAGACATGTATCCAAAAATATTGTAGACGTCTTTTATGGTAAACTTTTCTTTTTTGACACCAACTAAACTGAATTCTATTGGCGTAGTTCCCTCTGCCATATATTGGTTTATCCCGTCTAAATAGTCCATTGTCAATAGATAACTGGAACTTTTCTTATCTAAAGCTGCGATTGCTTTTGCGGAAGCTTCTTCGATTCCTAATCCGGCAAAAAACAGATCACTTTTCAATCCAACTGGTCCAAAAATTTCTGACAATCGTCCCGGAGCAATACGCCGCATCAATTCCATTTGCCACAATCGTTCTTGCGCATGTACGTAACCCAACACAACCATAGCGTCCCTTGAACTTGCCGCATAAATATGAGGCACTCCAAATTCATCAAAATAAACTGTGGTTTCCTTTCCAATATTTTTAAGTTTTAGTTCCCCTTCATAGGTTGGCTTTAAATAAAACCCATAAATCAGCACAACTATTGCTGAAAGAAACAATAAAGAAAGTAAAACCAGAAGGACCTTTTTAAGTGTTTGCATCTTTACATAAATTGGCAACAAATATATAAGATTTATAAGTCAATTAGAACAATTTACTTATAATGTGTTTGTTCAAAATTAATTCAAAATAAATAATTGAGCCTTATTTATTATTTTGTTTGATTTATTTCCATTTTAATTAAACAAAAAGTATATTTGTTCAAAAGTAAAAAGATGAAACATATTTCTCAAGAAGCTATTTCCAAAATGGAAAAAATTGAAAGACTGAATTTAATCAATTCGTGCACGGGTTATAAATCAGCGAATCTTCTTGCTACAAAATCATTGGACGGAAACACTAACGTAGCAATTTTTAGCAGTATCACACATTTAGGTAGTAATCCTGCCATAATTGGATTCATTATGCGACCCACAACCGTTCCCAGAGACACCTACAAAAATATAAAAGAGACTGGTTATTTTACGGTAAATCACATCACTGCTGACATGATTGCCGATGCGCATCATACCTCCGCAAATTATGATTTAGGCGTTTCTGAATTTGATAAAACAAGCCTGGAAGAAGAATACAAGACCAACATTGAAACTCCTTTTGTAAAAGGAAGCCCTGTGCAGTTGCATTGCAAATATCTAAATGAATATTACATCCAGGAAAACAATACAATTCATGTAATTGCAGCTATCGAAAATTTATTTTTTGAGGAGAAATTAATACATAAAGATGGGTGGTTACAAATTGATAAAGGCAATGTTGTGGCGCTAAACGGCCTTGATGGCTATTGTTTACCCAAACTTATCGACCGTTTTGAATATGCCCGAAAAGAAGTTTCTACTGTTTCCTTTTACAAAAAATAAAAATGAAAAAACTACGATTAATCCTTGGAGATCAACTCAATTTAAAACACTCCTGGTTGGTGGAGAAAGATCATAACACTATTTATGTGCTGGCCGAAATGCGTCAGGAATCAGCGTATGTAAAACATCACATCCAAAAAGTGGTGGCCTTTTTTATGGCGATGAGAAATTTTTACACAGCCCTACAATCACGAGGACATCAAGCCTTATATTTTCAAATTACTGATGGCGATAATCCTCAGGATCTAGAAAAAATTATTGCTTTCTGTATCGAAAAATATAAAATCGAAAAATTTGAATATCAATTCCCTGATGAATACCGATTGGACCAACAACTAAAAACAATTTGTTCCAATCTAAAAATAGAATCAGAAGCTTTTGACTCCGAGCATTTTTACACTACGCGTCATGACCTTTCCGATTTTTTTGAGGGTAAAAAGCTGTTGCTGATGGAAAATTTTTATCGCAGCATGCGTAAAAAACATCATTTGTTAATGAATGGGTCAACTCCTGTGGGAAATCAATGGAATTTTGATGCCGATAATCGCAAAAAATACAAAGGAGAAGTTCCTGTGCCTTCTGAAAAGAATTTTCACACCAATGTTTCTAAAGTTGTTGCCCAAATTAAAGAAGCTGGGATCATCACTTTTGGAAACATCGATTTAGATAATTTCAGTTGGCCTACTTCGCGCGAGCAATCGTTCGAGGTTTTAGATTATTTCTGTAAAAATCTGTTAAAACATTTCGGTGATTACGAAGATGCAATGCATACCGATGAAAAATTCCTTTTCCATTCTCGTTTGTCTTTTGCCATGAATAGCAAAATGCTTTCTCCAAAGGAAGTCCTCGAGACCGTGATTGCTTTTTATCATGACAATGAAATAGAAATAACTATCTCACAAGTAGAAGGATTTGTGCGTCAAATTTTAGGGTGGCGCGAATATATAAGAGGAATATACTGGAAAGAAATGCCTGATTATGCTAAAATGAATGTCTTGCAAAACAAAAACAAGCTTCCTGATTTTTTCTGGACAGGTAAAACCAAAATGAATTGCATGAGCCACGCGATTAATCAAAGTTTAGATGAAGCCTACGCGCACCACATCCAGAGACTTATGATTATTGGGAATTTTACACTACTGACACAAATTCATCCTGACGAAGTAGACGCTTGGTATCTGGGTGTGTATATTGATGCGATTGAATGGGTTGAAATGCCCAACACACGCGGGATGTCACAATATGCCGATGGCGGAATAATTGCCACAAAACCCTATGTTTCCTCTGGAAGTTACATCAACAAAATGAGTAATAATTGCTCTAAATGCCACTACAATGTCAAAGAGAAATTTGGCGACAAAGCCTGTCCCTTCAATACGCTGTATTGGAATTTCCTAGATGAGAAAAAAGAGTATTTCAAAGGGAACCAACGCATGGCAATGATGATGAATTTATTGAACAAAATGAATCCGGAAGAAATGTATAAAATCAAAGTTAAGGCGAACGAAATTATAACTAATATGGATTCCTATTAAACTAGATAGCGCTAAATAAAAAGGGGTGTTTAAATTCTTTTTGAACTTAAACACTCCAAGCTATATTGAAAAATCTATTTACTGTTTTTTACTATCTAAAATAGCGCCTGTACCTGCCCCTACTCCCGCACCGGCTAAACCACCTATTATAGCACCTTGTCCTTTTTTCTTACTGATGATTGCCCCTGTGGCAGCACCAACGCCGGCACCAATTACGGCTCCTTTTGCAGCACCACTCCAACCTTTATTTTTTGTAGTAGTCCCCGCTGTTTGTTGATCCACAACAACTACTTCTTTTTGAGTTTCTACTTTAGCTTCCTGGATTTTAACCATTTCTACCTGCATGGAGTCGATCACTCTTTGTTTTTCGATTTCAACTTTCATGGAGTCTACAGTAGCCTGTTTGGCTTTTTGAATGTCCATTTTTCCTTGATTTTGACAAGAAACAATACCTGCAGCTATTAGTATAAAATATAATGCTTTCATAATTTTAATTTTCATAATTAGTACCAATACAAAGAAAGGCTTAACCCTGTTAATTACGTTTATAAAATTAAAACTATTTTTTGTGTTATTTAATGCCCGTTTTAAGACTGAATTCCTGCTTTCAAAATTTGCCCAAATTGATATATATCCTCAAAAGAAGTATACAGAGGCACTGGCGCTAAGCGGATAACATTAGGTTCACGCCAATCCGTGATTACTCCATTTTGCATTAAATAATCAAACAAACTGCGGCCTTCCCCATGAAGCAATACGGACAATTGTGACGCTCTTTCTGTGGGATTTGACGGTGTTATAATTTCGAAACTACTATCCACTTCTTTGTCTATTTCGTGCAGAATGAATTCTAAATAAGAAGTGATCGCATCTCTTTTTTGGATCAAAGCATCCATCCCAATTTCATCAAACATGTCTACAGATGCTAAATAAGGCGCCAGAGAAAGTATTGAAAGATTACTAATTTGCCAGCCATCAGCGCCTTGAATAGGATCAAAGGTTTGTTCCATCTTGAAACGACGTTCTTTATTATGTCCCCACCATCCGGCAAATCTGGGTAACGCTGCATTGTTGTGGTGCTTTTTATGAATAAAACATCCAGAAGCATTTCCTGGCCCTGAATTCATGTATTTATAACTGCACCAAGCGGCAAAATCCGCATTCCAATCGTGCAATTCCAGCTTAATATTTCCTGCGGCGTGCGCTAAATCCCAGCCTACGTAGGCTCCCACTTTATGACCTGCAGCGGTAATAGTTTTCATATCAAATACCTGTCCTGTGTAATAATTGACTCCCCCAATTAAGACCAAAGCTAACTCATCACCTACTTCCTCAATTTTTGCCAACACATCTTCTAAGCGAATGTTGTGTTCGCCATCGCGACGCTTAATCTCAACAATTGCATCCTCGAGTTGTATCCCCAGGTTTTGGGAGTGAAAATCGACCTGACTTTGAAACATATATTGATCCGAAGGAAATGCTTTTTCTTCGCAAATAATTTTATATCTGGTTTGTGTAGGTTGGTAAAAGGAAACCATCAGTAAATGAAGATTTACCGTTAATGTATTCATCACGGTAACTTCGCTTGGTAAAGCACCAACAATTTTACTCAACGGATCTGCGAATCGTTCGTGGTAATCCCACCATGGTTTTTCACTGTAAAAATGTCCTTCAACAGCTAGATTTGCCCAATCATTCATGACTTCATCTACATACGCTTTGGTGCGTTTCGGCTGCAATCCTAAAGAATTTCCAGTAAAATAAATTACTTTTTTTCCTTGTACCTTCGGGAAAATAAATTCGTCTTGGTATTTGTGTAAAGGATCTTGTAAATCGAGGTGTTTTGCAAATTCAAGGGTGTTTTCGAAAATCATGATTTGTATTTTGTTTTGTAAAAGTAGTGAAAAAGCACCACTTTGAAAAAGGCCAACGTCGCATTGGATGAGGACAGAGAGAAAAGAAAAAACTATTTATCCGGCAAAAGAGTTATTGCCTATGAAATGATATTCTCTGCGGGAAATTTCAATAAAGATTTTGAAACTACTTATAACAAAAACGGAACTACGAGACAGCAAATTTTTACTGGATTCACGTTAACTCAAAGTGTGAGTATCCAATCTAAGGAAGTAAACAAAATTGAAGAATTATCGTGACAATCCCGTGAATTGATTAATTCTGGCGTGGAATATTAGTACATCAAACTGGCCGAACTAAAAATAAAATGATTGCTCAGGCAACTAAAGATGCAAGTATACGAGCCACGAGTATTGCTGAGAATGCAGACTCTGACTTACGAAATCTAAAAAAAAGCAGGTATCAGTGTTTTCAAATTACAATTTAAGGCTTCAGAATATATATTAAGTCGAGCGCAGTCAAAACTCAACGCGGTATCTCGACTGCGCTCGACTTGACAAAAAAATAGCTGTAACAAATTTATTCAGACACAAAATTGAGATGCCGTTTTAAAATTCTTTCTTTTACAAAAAAAGTCCTCACATATTCCAAACGTTTTGTGTGAGGGATGGAAGCGGCATCCTTTATTTTCTTTCTTTAAGAAAATAAAGATACAGCGTACAGCGCGACCCTTGGGGCACACTCTTATAAAACTGTGCTCGGAATAAACCAAAAAATCTCGCCATTGCTGACGAGATTTTGTTATTTAGACTGAAATGAATTCAGATTAGATGATCATCATTGCATCACCGTAAGAATAGAATTTGTATTCTTTTTCGATTGCTTCTGCGTATGCTTTTTTCATTAAATCGTGGCCACAAAAAGCGGAAACCATCATTAATAAAGTTGATTTTGGCGTGTGAAAATTAGTAATCATACAGGTGGGAATCGTAAATTCATGAGGTGGAAACACAAATTTATTTGTCCATCCGTCAAAAGGATTCAGCGTATTATGTGACGAAACTGAACTTTCTACGGCACGCATAGATGTTGTTCCTACGGTACAGATTCTTTTTTTATGAACTTTTGCGTTATTTACAATATCACATGCTTCTTGAGTGATTTTTAATTCCTCGGAATCCATTTTGTGTTTTGATAAATCCTCAACCTCAACCGGATTAAAAGTTCCCAAACCTACGTGAAGGGTTACTTCGGCAAATTTGATTCCTTTGATTTCCAGTTTTTTCATTAAATGTTTAGAGAAATGCAATCCTGCAGTTGGCGCTGCAACAGATCCTTCTTCTTTGGCATAAATAGTTTGGTAACGTTCCGCATCTTCCGGAGTTACGTCTCTAGAAATGTATTTTGGGATTGGAGTTTCTCCAAGTTCCGTTAATTTATTTCTGAATTCTTCATAAGAACCGTCGTAAAGAAAACGCAATGTTCTTCCACGAGACGTAGTATTATCTATCACCTCAGCGACTAAGGAATCATCATCTCCAAAATACAATTTGTTACCAATTCTGATTTTTCGGGCCGGATCTACTAAAACGTCCCAAAGTCTTTGCTCTGCATTTAATTCTCTAAGTAAAAAAACTTCGATTCTTGCGCCTGTTTTTTCCTTGTTACCATACAAACGTGCCGGAAAAACTTTAGTATTATTGAGAATTAAAACATCGCCTTCGTCAAAATAATCAATAACATCTTTGAACATTTTATGCTCTATAGTCCCTTTCTTACGATCTATAACCATTAGACGTGCTTCGTCTCTGTTTTCAGCTGGATATTCAGCAAGAAGTTCTTTTGGCAAATCGAATTGAAAATGTGATAGTTTCATCTTAAAAAGTTATAAGTTATGAATTATGAGTTATGTCCTTCGTCTGCGCTCAGGATGACAATCTTAATTCGAGTGTGCAAATATACGATTGTGAGATAGGCGTTGTCAAGTGTTTTGCAATTTATTTTTCCTCACACCAGCCCTCTCCAAAGGAGAGGGAAAAGGGAAACATCTTTTCGCCCAATGAATTGAGGGTTTTTTACGAAATTTCGAAACCTAAACTTTTTAAATCTTCCCAAAAATCCGGATATGATTTTGAAACGACTTCGGCATTTTCGATGATTATGGGTACTTTCAACGCTAATGGTGCAAATGCCATTGCCATTCTGTGGTCGTTGTAAGTTGCAATTTTAATGTTGTGATTGATTTCACTTGAAGCCAAAAGCGTCAAGCTATCATTGGTAACGGATATGCTCGCTCCGAGTTTTGTTAGCTCAATTCGTAGTGCTTCCAGTCTATCGGTTTCTTTAATTTTCAGGGTATGAAGACCTGTAAGATGGCAACCAATTCCTAATCCAAGGCAGGTAACTACTATCGTTTGGGCAATATCCGGCGTGTTATTTAGTTCAAGATTTAGAGTTTGAGGAATGAAATTCCCTTGTTTGGTAAGCGTCATTTTATTTCCTTCAAAATGCGTTTCGACGCCCATTTGTTTATAGATTTCTACCAAAGCCGAATCGCCTTGTAAACTGGTTTCTGTATAACTGGTCAATGAAATAGTAACATTTTCAGCCAAAGCAACCAAACTAAAAAAGTAGGAAGCCGAACTCCAATCGGATTCAACAGTCATTACTTTCGATTCCACTTCTTGTTTTGGATAAATAGTAATTACATTCCCTTCAAAACTGGTTTTAATGTCCAAATCATTCAACAAAGCCAGGGTCATTTTGATATAAGGAACTGAAGTGATTTCACCAACCAAAGTGATTTCAATACCGTTTTCCAGTTTTGGCGCCACTAATAATAAGGCCGATATGTATTGACTGCTCACATTGGCAGGAATGTTCACTTTAGAAGCTGTTATTTTTTGTCCTTTGATACGAATGGGCGGATATCCTGGTTCTTTCTCGTACGTTATTTTCGCACCTAATTGTTCCAAGGCTTCCACCAAAACTTTTATAGGGCGCTCCGTCATTCTTTGCGAACCAGTCAAAACTACTTCGCGGCTTTCGTTCACAGCAAAATAAGCGGTCAGGAAACGCATGGCTGTTCCTGCATGATGAATGTCAACTATTTCCTCGTTTCCTAGCAATGCTTTTTGCATGACTTCACTATCATCAGAGTTCGAAGTATTTGCCAAAGTAATGTTTGGGAATAAGGCCTGTAACAATAACAAGCGGTTTGTTTCGCTTTTTGAGCCAGTAACTGCAATTTGAGCTTGTAAATTGGATTGGGAAGTTTGTAACAGTAAATTCATTTTTGTAATTATGGGTTGTGAGTTATGAGATATGAATTATACTTTCATTTTTAACTCAAATAATTTTTGAGTCGCAATTTACCACTCCGCATTTATAATTCATAATTTATACTTCACAAATTATTTGAGTTTTTCATTGTTTTTGTGACGGTCTTTGTCTCGAATGGATTTTAGATCCATTTTTTTATCAAAGGCGGCTTGTAAATCAATTCCGGTTTGGTTGGCTAAACACAATACCACAAAAACTACATCGGCTAATTCCTCACCAAGGTCTTTGTCTTTATCGCTTTCTTTTTCGGATTGTTCGCCGTAACGACGGGCGATGATTCGGGCCACTTCCCCTACTTCTTCGGTAAGCTGCGCCATATTGGTCAATTCGTTAAAGTAACGAACGCCGTGTTCTTTGATCCAAGTATCTACGTCGAGTTGGGAATTTTTTAGGTTCATTTTTTTAGTTTTTTTATTTCTTTATCAAAATCAGAAATTATTTTCTGTGTTTTATTAAAGGCTTCATAGGCAGCGATTGCTTTTTTATCAGCTTGTATTTTAGAAATTTTCCCTTTACCATCCAAAACCTTATAATCATTAAAGTTTAGAAATTTATTCACACTTGTTGCCAATTGACTCATCGTAAAAGTATTCTCTCGCTCTATCAATCCTTCTATGTAATCAAAGTAACCCGTTACGGTGCGCTCCAATTGTTTAATTTCTTTTTCTTGTAAATAATTTTTGGCAACTACCACATCCGATTTCAAAACCCTTCCACTTGGACTGTTTTTCCAAGTCGTTAATCCCATATTTTCCTTTTCGGCGTCGGCAGTTTTGGCTATTATTTCGGCAGCAGTATTACCGGTTATAGCAAAATGAAATTTATTTTGAACTGTGGCATAGAAATTTTTTGTGATATCGGCATTGCTGTCATAGTCAATACTGCACTCAGCAAAAACATCCGTTACTTGCTGGTAAATTCTTCTTTCATTTGCGCGAATCGAACGAACTCTTTGCAATAATTCTTTAAAATAATCTTTTCCAAAAATTGCTTGACCCTGTTTTAAACGATTGTCGTCAAGCACAAACCCTTTTATAATATATTCTTTTAAAGTCTGGGTTGCCCAAATCCTGAATTGTGTAGCTTTGGTAGAGTTTACTCTATAACCAACAGAAATTATTGCGTCAAGACTGTAATGTTTTACTTTGTAGGTTTTACCATCTGATGCAGTTGCCGAGAAAACCTCGGTAACTGCATTTTCTTCTAATTCCTTACTTTCAAAAATATTTTTTAAGTGTAATGAAACATTGTCTGCACTGCAGTCAAACAATAACGCCATTGCTTTTTGCGAAAGCCATACCGATTCGTTTTGCAGTAAAACATCAACACGTATTTCTCCGCTTGGTGCGGTGTATAAAATAAATTTTTTTACGTTTTCTTCCATAACTATTCTATTGCTATTGTATCAATTACTTTCATTAATCTATCCGTTTCACTTAGTGCTACAATGATTTTTTGATAATGGGCAATATCGTCAAATTCCAGTTTGCGTTCCTTACGGTCTTTGAGCCATTTTTGAGCGGGTTGATAACCACCAATGTAGAAATTCCAAGCCACATCGGGAACGTTGTCGAAATATTGGGTTTCGTTGATATATACTCTTCCGCATGAACCCGTTTTTAAATTCCCCTCCACTGGAGGGGTGCCCGAAGGATGGGGTGGTTCTTCTTTTTTATGCAATGACGACTCTGATGGTTTTCCATATTCCTTGATTATAAAAAGCTCTAAGTTTTTCATTACGACTTTCATATTCTGTAGTACTTCAACAACGGGAATATGATATACTTTTAATCCTAATGAAATCAAATAGGCTTCTCTAACAGCATCATATTTTTCTTTGCTATCGTGACTTGCTCCATCGATTTCGATTACTAAACCAAATTTTTTGACGTAAAAATCAACTATATAATTTCCTATAATGCGTTGTCTGTCAAAATCTATTTTATGAAATCCTCCTTTGGTTACTTGCATCCAAAAAAGTACTTCGGATAGATTTTCGGCTTGGCGAAGTTCTCTGGCTCTTTCTTTTAATTTGGGATTATAAGGGAGTTCTAAAATGGGGTTTTGTTGAATAGGGGTTTTATTAATGAAGTGTATTTGTTGGGTAAGATTATTTACCACCCCGTCCTGCGGACACCCCTCCGGAGGAGGGGAATTTTCAAATCGTGGTTTGTTTACCACACAGTCGCCATCAATATTAAATTCTGTAATAAATTCTTCTACTGTTGCGCTTTCCAGCAAATGAATTTCTCGGATTTTCGAACCTAATTCGACCAATTCCCAGAAGGTTTTGGTGTCTTTTGGATATGGGATTTTTGGAAAATCAATTTTCAGGAATTCTTTGTATTTCTCTCGGTAGGTTGGCGAATGCAAAACGGCATAAATATAATCTAGCATATCAATTGGCGCAAACGTTTCTCTGAATTCAGGACGAACTTCGGAATTATTTGCCATACAAACATTGCCTTCTGGTTCTTTTTCAGCAACAAAAGTCAAGCCTAATTGTTTGGCGATTTGACTGACGATTTCTGCGTTAAGATTGGGAATTCTTTTTGAAATTTCGGTAGGTTCGTTCAAACCTGTCAGGGATTCGAACCCTGACAGGGATTGTTGTTGTCCGTTCGTTTCGGGGTAGAGATATAATGGCGCAATACTTTCTGCACCCTGCATGCCTGACCTTGACCATCCACGTCTATCAGAAATTATATTTGTAATAAAGACTGGTGCAGAATTTATTTCATCAAAACCTCTTTTTATTATTAAACCTAAACTACCTTTTACTATATGTTTAAAAGTTTCAAAGCTTGCTCTTCTTTGTAGTTTTGTATCATAATAAGTATATCTTATATCAAAAGGTCTGTAGTTTATTCTCTTTATGCTTTTAGAATTAAAGACAGAATTATTTAAATTATTTTCAAATTGAAAACTTCCAGAATTCTTAATTCCAAATTTCATTTTAATTTCTTGTGAATCCTTATTATTAAAAACAATTTCTAACTTTTCGTTTAAATCGTTTAAATTATAATCAATAAAAAAATCATCTCTTCCACTTTCAACTCCTGGATTTAAATTTTTCATAAGTTCTGAAACTGAAAACCCATTTTCATATTCCTTTTCTCCTTCAAAGTTTTTGTTGGTAAAATAATAATTAGGCCCTTTATTTTCTATAATATTCCATTCAAATGATTTTAAAGAATTCTCGTTTAAAATATCATATTTAAAATCCCGTTTTCCTTGTAAATCATAATGAAATAATTTACCTAATTCATTTTTCTTTTTCTTTCCCGTTTTTACAAAGACATTAATAGAAACACCTTGCATAATATCAAAAACATTTTGGTCGGCAGAACCATCAAGACAAACTTCTTTCTTTTTTGCATTTCCGTGTAAATCGAGAATGTAAATTTTATCAAAACTTTCCAATAAATTTTTTCGCATTTGTCTATGTGTAATCCCATCAATAAAACTATTGTTTGATATGTAGGCTAAAATTCCACTTCCATTTTTATCAACAAAATGCTGACCATATCTAATAAATTTGACATAATCGTCAGAAAGAGAATTATAACTTTTCTCTTTTAAATCTTTTTTATAATCAGCGGTTAAACTTTCTATCCACTTTCCTTTATTTGTACTACTTGAAGCATAAGGAGGATTCCCAATAATACACATGACTGGCGTGTCACGTTTGATGAAATTGGCTTCATTGGCTTCGGAACTCAACCAATTGGCAAATAATGTTCCAGTATCAGGATGACTTTCTTCAAGAGAGTTGGTTAAGTAAATCTTTAAACGCTGAGAAGAACCACCCCGCCCGTTGGGCACCCCTCCAGTTGGCGGGGAATATCCGGTTTCAGTCAGCAGTAAATCCATTTGCAAATGCGCCATAGCGTAACTCGCCATCAATAACTCAAATCCGTTCAATCGGGGCAATAAATGCGTTTCTACATAATTGCTCCAAACGCCTTGTTGTCCTTTGAATTTTTTGTGAACGTGTTTGACTACTTCAGCCAGAAAAGTTCCGGTTCCTGTTGCTGGATCCAGAATTTGAACGCGATGCACTTCTTGATCTACTTTTTTACCTTGAAGGTCAATTTTTATCTTTGTTTTGCTCGTGTCTGCCAAACCTTGCGGCAAATCGAATTCCGTTTTCAAGATATCATCAACGGCACGAACGATAAAATTCACTACAGGTTTTGGCGTATACCAAACGCCACGTGCTTTTCGTAATTTCGGATCGTATTCACTTAGGAACGTTTCATAAAAATGGATTATTGGATCTTCCATTTTGGTGCTTTTGCCGTAATTTTTCAAGATTTGTTCCACATTACATGCCAAGAAAATATCTATTAAAGAATCTACAATCCATTTGATCCGGTCGTCAAGATCCGGTCCTGCGATGTAGCCAAAGAGTTTTCGCAAAAACGGATTGGATTTTGGGATTAGTTCGGCGGCTTCTTGTCTGGAAAAAGTAGGTAACGTTGGGTCGTGCAATCTCGCGGCAAACATACCGTATGCGATGGTTTGTGCATAGACATCGGCAAAACCTTTGGGTGTAATATCGTGAATTAGGATTTCTTTGAAAGCGTTCATTTGGTCTTTCAACGTACTGTCTTCACTATTATTTTCGTCAGAAGTCAAAGCTTGTTCAATCACATCTGATAACAATCGGGCTTTTCCCGCCATCATTTCTGCCAGTTTCTTGGAACTTTTTATAGATTGACTACTGTGAATACAAAAATCTTTAATAAGGTTGGTGAAAGCTGCGAAGTTTTCCGGTAAAGGAATGATTTCTATTTTATTGTCATCCTGAGCTTGTCGAAGGACGGCAATGGCGATCTTTGTTATAAAAACACCATCGATATAAAGATGAAAATCTAAGTAATCGGTAAAAATTAAATTGTTTAGCGAGTTTTTATAACGGTCAAATTGTTCTTTGTTTCCCGTTTTCTTTGCACCCGATAAATCTTTGTCGCCAATATCTTTAGCCTCAATAAACCCAATTGGAATATCTTTTTTGGTGATAATATAATCTGGAGCTCCGCATTGTTGTCGTTTGGGTTCATTGGTTGCGGCAACATCCGGAACAATACTTTCGATAAGTTGCTTCAAATCGCCACGATAGGTGTGTTCTGTTGCATTACCTCTTTTGTAGGCGGAATTTATATTTTGAATGTATTGTTCTAAAGTCATCTCAGTAGTATTTGAACAAATGTAAAGAATTGGAACCTAAAAAAACACCTTCAGTGAGGTGTTTCTTATAACAATTTCCGGTATTTACTTTTTATGTTTGTAGAACTCTACGGAAACCTACTCTCTATTTTTACTGTCAATTACTATCGTTACAGGACCATCATTCAGCAAAAGTACTTTCATATCTGCACCAAAAACGCCAGTTTGTACTTTTTTACCCAATTCTTTCTCCAACTGAAGCACAAAATTCTCGTATAATGGAATAGCTATTTCTGGTTTTGAAGCTTTGATATAGGAAGGGCGATTGCCTTTTTTAGTAGCGGCGTGCAAAGTAAATTGACTTACCACAATAACATCGCCATCTGTATCCTTGACAGATAGATTCATAACGTCATTTTCATCTCCAAAAATACGGATATTGACTGTTTTTGAAGCTAACCAATTGATATCTTCTTGATTGTCTAAATCTTCAATCCCAACCAAAACCAACAATCCTTTCTGGATATCGGCTACGACTTTATTATCGATGGTTACGGAGGCTTGGGAAACTCTTTGAAGGACGATTTTCATTATTTTATATTCTATGTAAAATAGACGCGATAAATCGCATCTCTACTATTCCCTTGTTTTGTCACTGATTATTCGATCCTCGTTATGAATATCAGTACGGTAATTTTCATCGTCTCCTTCCAGAATTTTAAGGTAACTTCTATAACGGGACCAAGCGATTTCATCTTTTTCTAAAGCCCCTTTAATAGCGCAATGCGGCTCATCTTTATGCAAGCAATTATTGAATTTACATTGCTCTTTCAACTTAAAAAATTCAGGAAAATAACCACTGATTTCTGCTGCATCCATGTCTACGATTCCAAAACCTTTGATCCCGGGCGTATCGATAATTCTGGCATCAAAAGACAAATCATACATTTCGGCAAAAGTCGTCGTGTGTTGCCCTTGTTTACTTGCTTCAGAAATTGTCTTTGTTTTTAAATGTAAAGAAGGCTCCATCGCATTTACCAAAGTCGATTTCCCAACTCCGGAATGTCCAGAGAACATGCTCACTTTCCCAATCATCATTTCTTTCAATTCCTCTATTCCTTTCATTTCAGTCGAAGAAACGCGCAAACATTTATATCCAATTTCCTGATACACATGCTGCATGTACAATTGTTCATCAAGCGTGGCGTCATCGAAAGTGTCAATTTTATTAAAAACCAGTATGGTTTCAATTCCATACGCTTCGGCAGTAACCAGAAAACGGTCAATAAAGTTAAAAGTCGTTGGCGGATTATTGATGGTTACCAGCAAGAAAACCCTGTCAATATTAGACGCAATAATATGCATCTGATGGGATAAATTCACTGATTTCCGAACGATATAATTCTTTCTGTCATGAATGTTATGAATGGTTCCCGTAACAGTATCGGATGATTCTTCTAGTTCATAATCCACTAGATCGCCTACAGCAATAGGATTGGTGCTTTTGATTCCTTTAATTCGGAATTTCCCTTTCATACGGCATTCGATAAAATCCCCTTGTTCGGATTTTACGGTGTACCAACTTCCTGTAGATTTGTAAACGAGTCCTGTCATAAAGGATTATTTGATTGAAGATTAACTATTTTAGATTTCTGATTTAAAATCTAAGACTTTGCAAAGATAATTCTTTGTTTTAGGTTTAAAGTTTAAAAGTTTAAAGTTTTTCACTTTGAGCAACTTTACATACAATTAAAAATAGAAAATCCCCACAACTTTTGACAAAAGCTGCAGGGATTTATATTTAAAAAATACGGACTAAGCGTTTAGTACTTTTTCTTGGTGACCAATACTTTCCTGGTGAATCGCTTTGAACATTTTTAGTACAAACTCTTCTGTCAACCCTTTCTTCTCGCCTTCCAAAATCATTTTTCCTAAAATTTCGTTCCAACGATTGTTTTGCAATACAGCAACGTTAGCGTCTTTTTTCACTTGACCAATTTCGTCAGCCACTTTCATTCTTTTGCCTAACAATTCCAATAAATTCGAATCCAGAACATCAATATTCGCTCTCAATTTTGTCATTTTATTAGCAAACTCGTCCGTATCACCACTTACTTTTCTCACTTTCAAATCTTTGAAAATCTGTTTCAAAGCATCTGGCGTCACTTGTTGCGCTGCATCACTCCAGGCATTATCCGGATCAGTATGCGTCTCGATAATCATACCGTCGTAATTCAGATCTAATGCTTCTTGAGTCACTTCAAGAATCATCTCACGGTTTCCTGTAATATGGGAGGGATCAATGATCAAAGGCAAATCAGGGAATTTATTTTGCAATTCAATAGCTATCTGCCATTCAGGAATGTTTCTGTATTTCGTTTTTTCATACGTAGAAAAACCTCTGTGAATAACGCCTAAATTCTTAATTCCTGCCGCATGCAAACGTTCCACACCACCCAGCCACAAAGCCATATCTGGATTTACTGGATTCTTGACCAATACAATTTTATCGGTTCCTTTTAATGTATCAGCAATTTCTTGCACCGCAAACGGATTTGCAGTTGTACGGGCTCCAACCCATAATACATCAATATCATGCTCTAAAGCCAATTTACAATGCGCTGCAGTCGCTACTTCGGTTCCCATAAGCAAGCCGGTTTCTGCCTTTGCTTTTTGCAACCATTTAAGTCCTATTGCTCCTACTCCTTCAAATCCTCCCGGACGCGTTCTTGGTTTCCAAATTCCTGCTCTAAAAACACTTACGTCAGAGTCTTTCAATTCATGTGCAATTTTCAATACTTGCTCTTCTGTTTCAGCACTACAAGGTCCTGCGATCACAAATGGATGAGTCAAATTGAATTCATTCAACCAATTTCTCATTTCTTTCTTGTTTTCCATCTTTTCTAATTTTAGTTTTTTTATTTTATTCTGTGTTGTTTACTTTAACTGTAACCTGCTCCTGAAGCTTCTGAAAAAATGCTGGTTACTTTTTTATATTTATTCCGTTTAATATTTCTTTTATTTTATTCACACTTTGCATTTCATGGTAAATCGCATCATAATCTTCCTTCTCTAATAATTCCTTAAACTTTGACAAATTAGAAATATACTCCTCTAATGTTTTCACAACCTGCTTCCTGTTCTGTTTAAAAATTGGTGTCCACATTGCCGGTGAACTCTTGGCCAAACGAACCGTACTTTCAAAACCAGAACCCGCCATATCAAAAATATCCTGCTCGTCTTTCTCTTTGTCAATTACCGTTTTTCCAAGCATAAATGCACTGATATGGGATAAATGCGACACATAAGCAATATGTTTGTCATGTGATTTTGGATCCATATACCGAATCCGCATTCCCATTGCCTTAAACAAATCCAACGCTTTTTCCTGCAATTTAAACGTTGTTTTTTCGACCTCACAAATGATATTCGTTTTCCCTTGAAACAATCCTTTTATCGCTGCCGATGGTCCTGAAAACTCCGTTCCTGCAATAGGATGCGTTGCAATAAAATTCCTTCTCTTAGGATGATTAGCAACCGCTTCACAAATAGGCGTTTTTGTCGAACCTACTTCAAAAACAATCGTATTTTCACCAATAACATCCAGTACTTTTGGTAAAACACTTAATGCAACGTCAACCGGAACAGAAACGATTACAAAATCTGCATCAACTAAATCATCAAATGTCGCACCAGCATCAACAACTCCCAAAGTTATTGCTTCCTGCAAATGATTTTCATCAGTATCGATTCCATAAATTTTGGCTTCCGGATGCAGTGCTTTAATGTCCAATACCATTGAACCGCCTATCAATCCTATTCCTATTACGTGTATATTCATCTATTAAAATCTATCAATTGCTTCCTGTACTTTTTCTTCTTTTACACACAATGCAAATCGGATGTAACCTTCTCCATTAGAACCAAAAATGGTTCCCGGTGTAATAAAAATAGATTTGTCATATAAAATTTCATCTATGAATTTCTCCGCCGATGTGATTCCGTCCGGCAATTTTGCCCAAACAAATAATCCAACTCCTTCTTTATAAACTTTACAGCCTAATTTCTCAGCCAGTTGTTCGGTAAGAATTCTGCGTTTTCTATAAATCGCATTCATCGAATCAAACCAAGTTTTGTCACTTTTTAAAGCTTCAATTGCTCCTTTTTGAATCCCGTAAAACATACCGCTATCCATGTTGCTTTTCACTTTCAAAACGGCATCAATGCAAGCTGCATTTCCCAGAAGCATTCCCACTCTCCAGCCCGCCATGTTAAAAGTCTTACTCAAAGAATTCAATTCTAAAACCACGTCTTTTGCACCTGCTACTTGCAACAAACTCATCGGATTGTCGTTCAAAACAAAACTATACGGATTGTCGTTGACTAATAAAATGTTATGCTTTTTGGCAAAAGTCACTAATTTTTCAAACAATGCCAGACTTCCTCTGGCTCCAGTTGGCATGTGCGGATACCCAATCCACATGATTTTCACTTTCGACAAATCCAATTTTTCCAAAGCTTCAAAATCCGGCTCCCAGTTATTGTTTTCTTTTAAGTCATAATAAACCGGAACTGCTCCCACTAAATTTGTCACCGAAGTATAGGTTGGATATCCTGGATTTGGGATCAGTACCTGATCGCCTTCATTCAAAAAAGCCAGTGAAATATGCATAATTCCCTCTTTGGAACCCATCAAAGGCAAAATTTCGTTAGCCGGATTCAACGCAACTCCGTAATTGTTTTTGTAAAAATCAGCCATACCTTGCCGCAACTCTGGCAACCCCTGATAACTTTGGTATTGATGTGCATTCTCCTCTTGCATTGCCAGAACCACTGCATCAATTACCGCCTGTGACGGCTGTAAATCCGGACTTCCAATTCCCATATTGATAATGGGTTTCCCTTCAGAAGCCAGTTGCCTTACTTCTCTCAACTTTGAGGAGAAATAGTATTCTTCAATTATTTCGAGACGTTTCGCTATAGTAATCATTCTTCTATTTTAAATTTCTTGTAAATCGATCTTAATCTAATTCCCACTTCGGGGGTTGGGGTTAAGGGCTTTATAATTTTGTGTTTTTATATTCGCCTAACACTTTGAAATATTCTGCCATAATGATCAATAGCGACTTTGCTTTCGCATAATCTTCGTATTTTTCAAAAGTGACATCGACAAAAAACGAATATTTCCAAGGCGTTTCTATTTTTGGTAACGATTGTATTTTTGTTAAATTCAATTTGCAATCGCTCATCACATTCAAAACTGCCGCTAAACTTCCCCGTTTGTGATCCAATTCAAATTTGATGGACGCTCTGTTAATTTCGTTTTCCGGAACAAATGAATTTTCCTTTTTGATAATCACAAAACGTGTCATATTATTTTTAATCGTTTGAATCTCCGGAGCCAAAATTTCTAAATCATACATTCTCGACGCCGTAATACTGGCAATTGCAGCAATCCCTTTCAACTGATTTCCCTGAATTCTACGTGCCGTTTCGGCAGTATCTTTATCTTCGACTAATTTTATATTTGGATATTTTTTAAGGAATTCCATACATTGCAAAATGGCCATAGGATGCGAATGTACTTCCAAAATATCTTCTATTTTCTGCCCTTTTAAGGCCATTAAATTTTGATGAATTATTAAATAATGCTCCCCAATAATGTGTAAATTATTCTTGTCAATCAATGCGTAATTCGGAATAATTGGGCCCGCAATAGAATTTTCTATAGCCATAACTGCCTGATCTGATTTACCGGAGAGTAGGTTATCCACTAACTCTTCAAAGGACAAACATTCATCTAAAGCAACCGCCTGATGAAAATATTCTTGCGCCACCTGATGGTGAAAAGAACCCGTTATGCCTTGTATTCCAATTATTTCATTCATTTTACACCTTTTTAAGCAAAAAAAAATCCCGATTTACATCGGGATTGTATATTTATAGTATCAATTTAATTTTATAATCAAATAACCATACAACAATCCCTTTCGACCTTCCAGAAG
Organism: Flavobacterium bomense; assembly: GCF_003970355.1. Taxonomy (NCBI): domain Bacteria; kingdom Pseudomonadati; phylum Bacteroidota; class Flavobacteriia; order Flavobacteriales; family Flavobacteriaceae; genus Flavobacterium; species Flavobacterium bomense. The sequence goes on from NZ_RYDJ01000018.1 coordinate 36,223, forward strand.
AAATAATAAGAGTTGCTAAAATAAAATCGGCTATTCAACATGCTGTTGTTTTTTGTATTAATTACTCTGCGAATGTATACATAATTTCCAGCTATCCAAAAAAAAAGGCTGATTTTATTGAACAAAAAAAGAATTCGCTAAAAAACTGGTTATTAATTATGTAATAATTAAAAAAAGGTCTTTAAAACACCAATAAGTCGTTGCTATTTTACTGTTTTTAAAACTATACCATTGAAACCGGCTAAAAAAAGTGGTTTTATACAACTACTTTTTCAGCAAGCCATTTTTTTCCTTCCGAAATTCGGGCAACCATCATCGCCGACACTAAATCACCATTCGCATTTAGCAATGTCGCCATTGGATCTACTAAAGTCCCCACAATCATTGCAGCTGGAAGAGCTTGTTCCATTGGGAAACCATAAACGGTAATCGCCAAAATTTCTCCTATATAACCTCCATTAGGAATTCCACCTTCAACTACCGAAACAATTACTGTAATTCCTAACGCCACTAATAAGGTATTTGGGTCCGTTAAATCTTTTCCGAACATGGCGAAAATTACCGCAATTTTCACAATAGATGACATACTGGATCCGTCTTTATGCAAAGGCGCACCCAGTGGAATAACTACATTTCTGATGTGAGCCGGAATATTCATTTTTTCGGCACCTTCCAGATTGGCAGGAATAGTGGCAATGCTGCTGCAAGTTCCCAATGCGGTTAAGGAAGGCGTAATATTATTTTTCCAAAATACTTTAAATCCTAATTTCCCTCCAGCGATAAAAGCGTACAAACTAAAAAACACAATAAAGTAGAAAGCACAAACCGCATAATAAAGCCCCAAAGGTTTTGCATAAGCTCCAAATAATTGCGGTCCAAAAATTCCAACCTGATACGCGAAATAAGCCCCCAAACCTATTGGAGCCGTTTTCATGATGATGTGTAACAATTGTTTCATCACTTCATTGCCTGAATTCAAAAACCTGCTGAAATCTTTTCCTTTTTCTCCGGAACGCAGGGCGGCAAACCCTATTAGAAAGGAAAAAATGATTAAGGCCAACATGCTTTTTCGAGAAAGCAGTTCATAAAAATCCCCCGCTGTAAGCAATTGGGTAATTTGTGAACCTGTATTTGTACTTTGTATACTTTCTAACGGTATTTTTGAAATAATGATGTCTTGATGAATGGGAAATAACAGGACACCAACCAGCATCAAAATGGCAGAAATTAATACGGTGCTTAAAAACACTCCCATAACAATTACAAATAATCTTCCCAGTTTCTCTGATTTTTCTAAATTGGCAATCGAAGATGCAATCGTAAAAAACACCAAAGGGATAATGGCGGTAAACAATAAATTCAGAAATATATCGCCCAATGGTTTAATCACTTCTACTTCCTTTCCAAAAACTAAACCCAATATACTTCCTGCCAAAATTCCGCCAAGCAGCAATAAAATACTTTTGTAGTTTTTCAAGAAACTCCCTGATTGTGTATTTTTCAAATTCATGTTCATATAGTTTATGGTAAATATATAAATCTAAAAGAGAATATCCTCTTGCTCAATAAACTTTGACGAAGGTCTTTTATTTATTGAGTTACAAAAACAATAAATCAATACTTTTTCTGTTTACTTTTGCAACAAATAAAATTCCATGTCAATAGAAGTAAATAACATATCCAAAAGTTACGGTACTCAAAAAGCCTTAGACAACATTACATTTTCTGTCAAAAAAGGAGAAATAGTTGGTTTCTTAGGTCCAAATGGAGCCGGAAAATCAACTTTGATGAAAATATTGACCACTTACATCAATGCTGATGAAGGATCCGCAATAGTAAACGGAAATGATGTAAACACCAACCAAAAGGCAGTACAACTTTCAATTGGTTATTTACCGGAACACAATCCGCTGTATTTGGATTTGTATGTACGCGAATATTTAGCCTTTAACGCTGATGTGTATAAAGTAGCTAAATCCCGTATCGACGAAGTAATTCAACTTACTGGTTTAACTACCGAAAGTCATAAAAAAATAGGCCAATTGTCTAAAGGATATCGGCAACGTGTGGGCCTTGCCAATGCGTTATTGCACAATCCCGATGTTTTGATTTTGGATGAACCAACCACTGGTTTAGATCCAAACCAATTAATCGAAATTCGTAATGTGATTAAAAATGTGGGAAAAGACAAAACTGTTTTCCTTTCGACGCACATTATGCAGGAAGTAGAAGCGATTTGTGACCGTGTTATTATCATCAATAATGGAAAAATTGTTGCCGATAAAAAACTGGACAACTTAATTTCTGAAGATAAGGAACAAGTGATTGAAGTAGAATTTGACTATAAAATCGAAGAACAAGCCATTGCTAAAATCGAAAATCTTGTTTCTTATAAAAATACGCACGACATGATTTGGGAGTTGACTTTCAAAGCGGATAAAGACATGCGTCCGGCAGTTTTTGATTTTGCCAATGCCAATGGTTTGAAAACATTGCAACTGAATCAGAAAAATAAAAATTTAGAGGCTGTTTTTAGAGAGATTACGAAAAAATAGTAATCAGTGTTCAGTCGCAGTTTGCAGATGAAAAATACTAGCCATTCATAATACTTATACCGTTTGATTTGTCATTCCGACGAAGGAGGAATCCCATGCCGTGAAATTCCTCCTTCGTCGGAATGACAAAATTATGAGAATTTGGAATGAATAACGACATTTATAACCGTTAAATCCCTAGCCCAGATAGCAGTAAAAATCCTTTTCTTGTCTCGTTTTTTTAGACAAGAAAAGATTGTAACGAATAGCTGGAAATAGCTCCTAAAAAACCTTACTCGCTATTTGTCGAATATTTTCTGATTTTCCCATAGAATAATAGTGCAACACGGGAACACCGGCTGCTTTCAACTCCAATGATTGTTGGATAGCCCATTCGATTCCTACTTGTCTGATATCTGCGTTGTTTTTGCACTGATCAACCGCATGAATTAAATCTTCCGGCAGATCGATTCGGAAAATTTGTGGCAAAACTTGTAAGTGTCTTTGCACGGCAATAGGCTTAATTCCCGGAATAATAGGAACGGTGATCCCAATTTCTCTGGCTTTGGCAACAAATTCGAAGTATTTAGCATTATCAAAAAACATTTGCGTCACCACATAATCCGCACCGGCATCTACTTTTTCTTTGAGTCTTTTCAAATCTGAAATTAAAGACGGTGATTCTAAATGTTTCTCCGGATATCCCGCAACTCCAATACAAAAATTGGCTTTATCATCAACATCCATGAGGTCATGCAAGTACTTCCCGCAATTTAATTGGTTAATTTGTTTGACCAAATCAACTGCAAAATCATTTCCTCCTAATTTAGGAACAAAAGACTGCTCGTCTTTCATGGCATCGCCACGCAAAGCCATCACATTATCAATTCCCAGATAATGACAATCAACTAATAGATATTCCGTTTCTTCTTTGGTAAAACCACCACAAAGCACATGAGGAACGGTATCTACATTGTATTTATGCTTGATCGAAGCGCAAATCCCAAGTGTTCCTGGACGCATTCTGGTTAGTTTTTTTTCCAATAAACCATTTCCTTTATCCATATAGATAAATTCTTCGCGAGAGGTGGTTACGTCTATGAATGGCGGTTTGAACTCCATCAACGGATCAATATTATTGTATAATTCCTGAATACTTTTGCCTTTTTGAGGCGGAATAATTTCAAAGGAGAATAACGTTTCTCCTTTGGCTGCTTCTATATGTTGTGTTACTTTCATGATCCTCCCCCGACCCCTCCAAAGGAGGGGAGAACTCGGGTAATTTTAATTGAACAATATTTTTTTCTTCCTTTTCGACTCCTCCCCTTCGGGGAGGCTGGGTGGGGATTTTAATCTGCTACATTCGGGTTCAACCATTTCATTGCTATATCGGTTGGAATGCTTCTGCGTTTGGCATAATCAATGACTTGGTCTTCTTTTATTTTTCCAAGTCCGAAATACTTGCTTTCCGGATTTCCAAAGTAATACCCAGAAACCGATGAAGCGGGCCACATCGCCATACTTTCGGTTAGCGTCACTCCAATTTCTTGTTCTACATTTAGTAATTTCCAAATCGTAGGTTTTTCTAAATGGTCGGGACAAGCCGGATATCCTGGAGCCGGACGGATTCCTTTGTAATCTTCAGCGATCATAGCCTCTGTACTTAAAGCTTCATCTGATGAATAGCCCCAAATTTCTTTACGGATTTTTTCGTGTAAATATTCCGCAAAAGCTTCCGCAAAACGATCTGCTAATGCTTTGACCATAATCGAATTGTAATCGTCTAAATCTCTTTCGAATTCAGCCGCCCACTCATCAACACCAAAACCAGTCGTGACACAAAATGCGCCCATATAATCCGTTTTACCGCTATCTTTTGGAGCAATAAAATCAGACAAAGCAATGTTTGGAGCACCTTTTGTTTTTTGTGATTGCTGACGTAACGTCAAGAATGTCTGCAATGGTTTTCCGTTTTCATCACTTATCTCAATGTCATCATCGTTCACTTGATTGGCAGGGAAAATTCCATAAATTCCTTTAGCAGTCAGTTTCTTTTCTCTCAAAATAACTTCTAACATTTCCTGCGCATCTGCAAAAACCGAAGTGGCTTGTTCGCCCACTACCGCATCCGTTAAAATTGCCGGATATTTCCCGAACAATTCCCAGGTTCTAAAAAACGGTGTCCAGTCAATATACGGAACCAAAACATCCAAATCCACTTCGATCACTTGTTCGCCTATGATTTTTGGCTTTACAGGAGTAAAATTCTCCCAATCCAACTGCAATTTATTCTTGCGCGCTTGCTCAATAGTTAAGAAATTTTTGTCGCGTGAACGATTCAAAAACGTCTCTCTAAAGGCATCATACTCCGCTCTAATGTCGCTTGCATATATTTTTTTATCCTTGTTCAATAAACTTCCCGCCACCGTTACGGCTCTCGAAGCATCATTCACATGAATAACCGTTTCTCTGTATTGTGGTGCAATTTTCACGGCTGTATGTGCTCGCGAAGTTGTTGCCCCACCAATCATTATTGGAATTTTAAGTCCTCTTTTGTCTAATTCTTTAGCAAGAAAAACCATTTCGTCCAGTGACGGCGTGATCAATCCGCTCAATCCAATAATATCTACGTTATGCTCAATGGCCGCTGCGATAATTTTTTCGGGAGGCACCATTACGCCTAAATCTACAATCTCATAATTATTACACGCCAGCACCACGCTTACAATGTTTTTACCAATATCGTGTACATCGCCTTTTACGGTTGCCATCAGGATTTTTCCATTCCCTTGTTTGTCTCCGGCTTGTTTGCTGGCTTCAATAAACGGCAACAAATAAGCCACTGCTTTTTTCATTACCCGAGCCGATTTTACCACTTGCGGCAAAAACATTTTACCCGAACCAAATAAATCCCCAACCACATTCATTCCTGTCATTAAGTTAATTTCAATAACTTCAATTGGTTTTTTTGCTGCCAGTCGAGCTTCTTCAATATCCAAAAGAATAAATTCATCCACTCCCTTCACTAAGGAATGTGTCAATCGTTCCTGAATCGTTCCAGAGCGCCATTCCTGAATCGCTTTTTCATTGCTCTTTACATCTCCTTTTACATTTTCGGCAAAATCCAGTAATCGCTCTGTGGCATCCTCTCGCCTGTTCAGAATTACGTCTTCAACGCGTTCTAAAAGATCTTTTGGAATTTCGTCATAAATAGACAACATTTCAGGATTCACGATTCCCATCGTCATTCCATGTTGGATGGCGTGGTACAAAAACACGGAGTGCATCGCCTCCCGAACCGTATCATTTCCTCTAAAAGAGAACGAAACATTACTTACACCTCCACTAATGTGTGCGTGAGGTAAATTTTCTCTAACCCATTTTGTTCCTCTAAAGAAATCCAAAGCATTCAAGCGGTGTTCTTCCATTCCTGTCGCTACTGGAAATATATTCAAATCGAAAATAATATCCTGTGGAGGAAAACCAACTTTGGCAACTAATATATCATACGAACGTTGGCAAATTTCTACCCGGCGCTCGTAATTATCTGCTTGTCCAGTTTCATCAAAAGCCATAATAATTGCCGCAGCACCGTAACGCTTAATCAATTTAGCGTGATGAATAAATTGTTCTTCGCCTTCTTTCAAGGAAATCGAATTTACCACACTCTTACCTTGCACCACTTTTAGTCCAGCCTCAATGATATCCCATTTCGAGCTATCAATCATGATTGGAACTCTGGAAATATCCGGTTCAGCAGCAATCAAATTCAGGAATTTCGTCATGGCATATTCGCCATCAAGCATTCCTTCATCCATATTTATATCGATGATTTGCGCGCCACCTTCCACTTGCTCTTTGGCAATACTGAGTGCTTCCTCGTATTTTTCTTCCTTGATTAATCGAAGGAACTTTCTAGAACCGGTAACATTCGTTCGTTCACCAATATTTACAAATACGCTGTTAGGCGTAATGATTAAAGGCTCTAATCCTGATAATACCAAGTTTCTTCTAGTTTCTGCTTGTGCCATTTTTTATCTTTATTTGTCCTGCACGGTTTTAGAAACGGTACAAGTTTATGCTTTTGTTGTTTATTTCTACTTTTTTTTAACGTGTAGTTCGTTTTGTTTCTTATTATTTTGGGCGTGACCACAAGGGTCGGGCTATTCGTTACAAGTCCTCGACTAATTCCGTCCCGATAGCTATCGGGACTTCATTTGTCTGTGGGCTTTTCACTGCTATCCCTCACGCGGATATTGGTACTAAATCATCTATTATCAACAGAATATGCTCGTAATCCTAATTTTTATTTCATTCAACGGAATAAATTCCGTTGCTACAAAATATATCGTTCCTACGGAACTCGTACTTCGCTATCGCGAGCGTCCCGCTCGTGCCTATTCTAAATTATAATTCTATATTTCAAAATCTATTTATCCTGCCTTTGTTAATGGGCACGAGCTAGAAGCTCGCGCTAGCGGGGGAACCTAGCCACCCAGTTTGTCATTCCGACGAAGGAGGAATCTCATCAAACTATATCCGTAATGTGATTCCTCCTTCGTCCGAATGACAAAATCACACTTTATGTTTTTATTCTCTTTGTGGGCACGGATTACAAATCCGCGCTATCTAGTGTTATCAGTTCCGGCGCTGGCACTAACTTGGATTCAACTAAAAAAATCCATTTTCAAACATCACTACACAGTTTAAAAAAACCATGCAGGAAATTTAATTACATCGTTGCTGTTGAAACTCTAGGTTTATACTCCTTTGCGATATCAGCAATCAACTTAATGTGTTCTGGGGTTGTTCCGCAACAGCCACCTATGATATTTACTAAATTATCGTCTAAATATTCTTTGATAAAGGCTTGCATCTGTTCTGGCGTTTCATCGTACTCTCCAAAAGCGTTGGGTAATCCTGCATTAGGATGTGCCGAAACATTGAACGAAGTATTATGCGCTAAGGTTTGGAGATACGGTTTAAGCAAATCGGCACCCAAGGCGCAATTGAATCCTACACTCAACAACGGAATGTGTGAAACCGAAACTAAGAAAGCTTCCACGGTTTGACCTGAAAGTGTTCTTCCTGATGCATCGGTAATTGTCCCGGAAACCATGATTGGAATATCAATATTACGTTCGTCTTTGACTTCTTCAATAGCGAAAAGAGCCGCTTTGGCGTTTAACGTATCGAAAATAGTTTCCACCAACAGTAAATCACTTCCTCCGTCTATCAATGCTTCTACTTGTTGTTTGTAAGCAATGCGCAAATCATCAAAAGTTACCGCTCTGTAACCTGGATCATTTACATCTGGAGACATACTCGCTGTTCTGTTTGTTGGTCCAACTGAACCGGCTACAAAACGAGGTTTATCTGGATTTTTGGCTGTAAATTCATCGGCTACTTCACGGGCAATTCGTGCCGATTCGTAGTTAAGTTCGTAAACAATATCTTCGAGATGGTAATCTGCCATTCCGATGGTGGTTCCAGAAAAAGTATTGGTTTCAACGATATCTGCTCCTGCTTCAAAATAGGCGGCGTGTACCGCACGAATCGCTTGTGGTTGCGTAAGTGACAATAAATCATTGTTCCCTTTTAAGGAATGTGGAAAATCTTTGAAACGTTCTCCTCGAAAGTCTTCTTCAGAGAAATTGTAGCGTTGCAACATGGTTCCCATAGCTCCATCGAGTATGAGTATGTTTTTTTTAATGGCTTCTTGAATGCTTGACATATCTTGTTATTTCTTGTAAATCACGATCCATTTCGGGATTTACACTTTTGATTATTAATTACAAAAGTTCACTATATGAACTCTTTAGCCCCGATTGAAGCGATATCATATTTTTCTGGCGTTCAGAAAAAAAGATATAGCGGAAAGCGGGAACAGTATTGGCAAAAAAACACCAATTGTTCGCTCCTGATACCGAAATTAATTCAGAAGGCTAAAAATATATGTTGTCAAGAAAAGGTTTGAGAAATACTGAGTGAGTATTCGTGTGTTATCTATCTTAAATACTGAAACTGGTTCTGTATAAAGTAGAATGTAGCACCTTCTTTAAAGATAAAGGGTTGCTAAGGTTTCATTGGGTCTTTCCCTCCGCCTTTCGTGATAACTTTCAATAAATATAGGAACAGTGCAAAGTAAAGACATAGCGCCTATACTTGCAAGTATTAGCGCTATATTTTTTAACTAGTTTGTATTAAGTTGTTAAACTATGGCTTTAACCACGGCTTTTGGAGCTTCTTTACGAGTTCCGTCAAATCCGTCAACACCAGAAACTGTAGTATATTTCAGCACATATTTCTTACCCGGATTGATTATTTGGTAGGCTGCCTGACACATCATAGTTGCTTCGTGGAATCCACAAAGAATCAATTTCAGTTTTCCTGGATAAGTGTTTACGTCACCAATGGCAAAAATTCCGGGAATATTCGTTTGATAATCCAAAGCATTATTTACTTTTATGGCATTTTTTTCAATGTCTAATCCCCAGTCTCCAATAGGACCTAACTTTGGAGTTAATCCAAAAAGCGGAATAAAATAATCTGTAGGAATGGTTCTGTGGGCACCATTTTCTTCAATATCAATTGATTCTAAATGTTCGGCTCCATTTAAACCAACTACTTCTGCCGGCGTGATCATTTTTATTTTTCCGGAATCTTTTAACTCCTGCACTTTTTCGACCGAATCCAAGGCTCCTCTGAATTCATTTCTACGGTGAATTAAAGTCACTTCGGAAGCAATATTCGACAAGAAAATACTCCAATCTAAAGCGGAATCACCACCTCCTGCAATTACTACTCTTTTGTCTCTGAATTTTTCCGGATTTTTAATGAAATACTTGATTCCTTTATCTTCGTAAAATTCGATGTCTTCGATCAATGGTTTTCTGGGTTCAAAACTTCCTAATCCACCGGCAATCGCCACAACTGGTGCATGGAATTTTTTTCCTTTATTTGAGGTGACAATAAAACTTCCGTCTTCTTGTTTTTCAATCGTTTCTGCACGCTCGCCAAGGGTGAATCCTGGCTCGAACTGCTTGATTTGTTCCATTAAATTATCCACTAAATCCCCCGCTAATACTTCTGGAAACCCTGGAATGTCATAAATAGGTTTTTTAGGATATAATTCTGAAAGCTGTCCGCCCGCTTGTGGCAAAGCATCTAAAATATGGCATTTTAATTTCAATAATCCTGCTTCAAAAACGGCAAATAAACCAGTTGGTCCGGCTCCTATTATAAGTATGTCTGTTTTAATCATTTTTTTATTCTTTATGTAATGTAATTATAATAAACTATTTAGTACAAATTAACGATTGATTTTTACAACTTTAAATGATAAATATCATTCGTTAATTTGCAATGCTTTTATTCTTTGTTTTTTAATGCTTCTGTGATTTCGTTCATTTTTTGTACTTTTTCTTCGAAATTCCCTTTAAGCGTTTTGCGATATTCATTGAGGTTTTCGACCATTTTATTGATGTCATCCGGAATTATTTCTTCGAAAAACTCCCGTAATCTTTTGGCAGTTGTCGGTGATTTACCGTTGGTTGAAATGGCTATTTTCACATTTCCTTTGGTTACGATTCCGCCCAAATAATAATCACATAAATCCGGTGTATCGGCAATGTTGCAAATCAAATGTCTTTTTCGACACAAGTCGAATACCCGTTTATTTACTTTCAAATCATCGGTGCAGGCAATTACCATGTGGCGTTTGCGAAGCATCCAGCGATTGAACTTTTTATAGGTCAATATTACCGAAGGATGTTTTGCTGCCAGGCCTTCCAATTCTGGAAGAAACCTTGGCGCCACCACTTCAACATTGGCATTTGGACTGGATTTCAACATGAAAGATAACTTTTCTAAACCCACATTTCCTCCACCTACAATAAGTACATTGAGGTTGTGTAGTTTTAAAAAAACAGGATATAGTTCGTTTCTTTCCATTACTATCTTATTTTCCTCTCCCAACCCTCTCCGAAGGAGAGGGAGCCTGAGCTTGAATAATTTATACTTATTTTTTATGCAATGTTACTTAAAATGAATTCTTCGTGAAATCCTTTTAACTTGATACTTTCTTTGACCACTTCTCCAATAACAATTATAGCTGGTGAACTTAACTTTTTCTCCGCCACAACTCCTTGGATAGTGTTAATCGTTCCAACTCCAATTTTTTCCTGTGGAGTAGTTCCGTTTTGAATAATTGCAACAGGAGTTTCTCCTTTGGATTCCTTCTGGAATAATGACACAATTTGTGATAGTTTACTCATTCCCATCAAAATCACAACTGTTGCTGATGATTGCGCTGCGAGAGCTACATCATTCGACAAATTCCTGTCGGAAGTAGTGCCTGTGATTACCCAAAAACTTTCTGAAACACCTCTTTTTGTCAAAGAAATTCCTTGATAAGCCGGAACTGCAATCGAAGATGAAATTCCGGGGACTACAAATGTAGGGATTCCAAAACTTTCTGCAAATTCAATTTCTTCGCTTCCACGACCAAAAATAAATGGATCTCCACCCTTCAACCGAACGACATTTCCATAGGTAAGCGCATTATCAACAATCAACTGATTGATTTGGTCTTGCGTATATTCATGACAGCCTTTTCGTTTCCCTACAAATATTTTTATGGCATCTTTGGGTGCATGAATCATTATTTCCTCATTGGCTAGTGCATCATACAAAACCACATTCGCTTCTGCCAGCGCCTTTACTCCTTTCAGAGTAAGCAAATCCGGATCGCCAGGACCAGCGCCTACTAAAGTTACTTTGGGTTGTATTGTATTATGCATCAGCTAGGTCTTTGGCTCTGTATTTCTCTATTGTATCAAAAAACGCAACTCCTTGTTGGATGTATTTTTGTGCAAATTCGGCAGAAGGCTCATTCGCTTTGATTTGATAAACCAAATCTTTAAAGCTTGAATCCAATTCTATTTTTTTGCTTTCGATAAAAACAGTATCAAATAAATCGATAATTCCAGCGTGGTGATTTGTTTTTTGGTTTTCGGCCAATAAAATTGCTTTGGCTCCGTTTACAAAACCTGCGTAGGCCAAGTAAATCGCATCTGCCCATTTTTCTTCTTCGAAAGCTTCTTGTGCAAAAGTCATTTTATCTTTGGCTTCTAATATTAAAGTAGCCACTAAATCAATTACTACACCTGCACATTCTCCTACTCCAACTGCTTTTACGTAGTTATCAGCATTTCCCCAATCTACAAAATCAGCCTCGGTAAGGTTTGTTATATCCGCTAATGGTTTCAAGAATTCATAGAAATATTTCTCTCCTTTGGCGTCGTAATAATTCAAGAACGATTGTCCGTTTCCGTTTGCTTCAAAATCATTTAAGATATAACGCAACGCATCGGGTCCTCTTCTGCTTGGAATTTTAATCACTTTGTCAGAAAATCTTCCGTTTCCGTTTCCTAAATTCCCGCCACCTAATAAAACTTGAAGAGCCGGAGCTACCAACTTTCCTGCATTAATAGACATTCCTTGGAAACCAATTTCGGACATATTGTGTTGTCCACAAGCATTCATACAACCGCTAATTTTTATGGCGATTTGTTGATTGTTGCTGTATTGTGGGTATTCTGTTTTTAATACTCTTTCTAATTCATCCGCAATACCAGTACTACTTGCAATACCTAAATTACACGTATCCGTTCCCGGACAAGCCGTGATATCTCCGATAGTATCATATCCTAAAGCAACAAAATCCAATTTGGCTAATTCTTGGTAAAAGAACGCTAGATTTTCTTCTTTAATATTACGTAAAACGATGTTTTGTCGTAATGAAAAACGCAATTCATTCGCACCGTAATTTTTAATCAAATCGGCTAACAATCTTGCTTTGTCCGTATAAAAATCTCCTAAAAGTACTTTGATACCAATAGCTACATATCCTGCTTGTTTTTGTACAATCACGTTCGATTTTTTCCAAGCTTCAAAAGCTTCAACATCCTCGATCGTTACTGCTGGTACTGCCAATAAAGGTTCAGTAATTGGTCCTTCAAAAGCGGTAGTGTCTATTTCGTAAGTATGAAACGGAAGAGCTTTTTTCTCTTCGTCAACCAAACGCAAAAACTCTTCACGACCCAAGTCCTTGATTAAAAACTTCATACGTGCTTTCAAACGTTTTGCTCTTTCTCCGTAACGGTCAAAAACTCTGATTATACCTTCGGCAGTTGGAATAATTTGGTTCACCGGTACAAATTCTGAAAGCAATTCAGCGTGACTTGGTTGAGAACCTAAACCACCCGCAAACATTATTTTGAACCCTTTTTCGCCATTTACAATTTTTGGAATAAATCCTAAATCATGCAAATAACTCAAAGCGGTATCTTTATCAGAAGAGGAGAATGATATTTTGAACTTACGTCCCATTTCCTGACAAATTGGGTTACGCAATAAATATTGAAACAAACCATGCGCATAAGGCGACACGTCAAAAGGTTCGTCAACATCAACACCCGCTAATTCGCTTCCAGTAATATTACGCACGGTGTTTCCACACGCTTCTCTCAAAGTGATATCATCTTTGGCCAACTCAGACCAAAGCTCAGGTGTTCTGTCTAAACTCACATAGTGAATTTGAATATCCTGACGGGTTGTAATGTGTAAACGTCCTGTAGAATATTTATCGGACACTTCCGTAATACGCTTCAATTGCTCGCTAGTCACTTTTCCGTATGGCAATTTAATACGAATCATTTGCACGCCTTCTTGACGTTGACCGTAAATACCACGTGCCAAACGAAGACTGCGAAAACGCTCATCGTCAATTTGTCCACTTCGGAAGGAATGAATTTTTTTCTCTAAATCGATAATCTCTTTTTGGACAATCGGATCTTCTATTTCTGTTCTAAAACTTTGCATCTTTTAGTTATATTTATCCCCTCCTCAACCCTCCCCTTCGGGGAGGGAGTCGAAATTGGAAATATTATTACATTTTCTTTTAACTCAATTATTATTATATTCTTATCGTAAAAGGCAAACGCCTTAACTACCGGCATACTTTTATCCAGGATGTCTCCCTCCCCTTCGGGGAGGGCTGGGGTGGGGGCTATTTTATAAACCCAACTCCTGCTGTTGTGTTGGTTGCAGCATCTATTAAAATGAAAGCTCCGTTAGATTTATTATCAGTATAAGCATCAAAATAAATGGCTTTGCTCAATTTGATAGTTACTTCTCCAATTTCATTTATAGCTAATTGAGTCGCTGGTGTTGTTCCAGAATAATCGGTTGCGATTACGTTTTTTACACTGTCAATTTTCGCCAAAACTCTATTGCTGTTGTGTTGCACATAATATTTTGCACCTGCCACTAATTTTTTACTGTCCATCCAACAAACAGTTGTTGTGATGTCTTTTTCAATTTTAGGAAGTTCATTCGATTTTACAATCATATCACCTCTGGTTACATTGATGTCATTATCTAATTCGATAGTGATAGAAGAACCAGCCATAGCTTCATCAAATTGTTTATCAAAAAAGTGAATATTCGTTACGGTAGATTCAGTTAAAGAAGGAAGCACCGTTACTGCATCTCCCACTTTAATAGTGTTACCGTATAATTTTCCGGCATATCCTCTAAAGTCGTGATACTCTTCCGTTTTTGGTCGGATTACTGTTTGAACAGGAAAACGTGCGATCCCGTTTTCGTAGATATCATTTGGTTCCAATGATTCCAAATGTTCCAAAACCGTCTGTCCGGTATACCAAGGCATGTTCTCCGATTTATCGGCAACATTCCCTCCATTGATTGCACTTAGCGGAATGTAACTTACATTTTGTTCTTTAAAAGCGCTTTTTGCATTTAATGCCTGAAAGTCTGCTTTGATTTTGTTGTATACTTCTTCTGAATAATCAACTAAATCCATTTTGTTTACCGCAACAATCACATCTTTTACTCTCAATAAATTATTGATAAAAAAGTGACGGTAGGTTTGCTCAATAACTCCTTTACGCGCATCAATCAAAATGATTGAAACTTGTGAAGTTGAAGCTCCGGTAACCATGTTTCGTGTATATTCAACGTGACCCGGAGTATCGGCAATAATGTAACTTTTTTTGGCTGTCGAAAAATAAATATGCGCCACATCAATCGTAATTCCTTGTTCTCTTTCAGCAACCAAACCATCGGTAGCCAATGAGAAATCTAAATAATCGTATCCTTTTTGCTTACTGCTTTTTTCTATTGCTTCAATCTTATCTGTAGTCAATGATTTTGTATCGTACAATAATCTCCCGATTAATGTACTTTTTCCGTCATCTACACTTCCTGCTGTTGCTATTTTTAAAACTTCCATCTGAATTTTGTTTAAAGTTTAAAAGTTTAAGGTTTTCAAAAACACCTTGTAAAAACTTCTAAATTTGATTTTTTTATTTTAAATGTTGAATTATAAATTTTAAATATCTCGGAACAATTCATAATTTATAATTCATAACTTATAATTGTTTTCTAAAAATAACCTTGTTGTTTTCTTTTTTCCATTGCAGCTTCAGAACGTTTATCATCAATTCTGGCTCCTCTTTCAGAAATAGTTGAAGATCTAATTTCACCCACCACTTCCTGAATAGTTGCTGCGTAAGAATCAACAGCTGCGGTACAACTCATATCTCCAACGGTTCTAAAACGAACAATTCTTTCTTCAATTTGCTCATCTTCTTCTTGGTAAACAAAAGGAGAATGAGACCAAATCATACCGTCTCTCAAGAATACCTTACGCTTGTGTGAAAAGTAAATCGATGGAATTTCGATTTGCTCTTGTTCGATATAACTCCAAACATCTAGCTCTGTCCAATTCGAAATTGGAAAAACACGAACGTTTTGACCGTTTTCAATTTTTCCGTTTAAAATATCAAATAATTCAGGACGCTGATTTTTTTCGTCCCATTGACCAAAATCATCACGAACCGAAAAAATACGTTCCTTCGCTCTCGCTTTTTCTTCATCTCTACGCGCACCACCGATGCAAGCATCAAATTTGAATTCTTCGATAGCATCCAAAAGTGTAGTCGTTTGCAAACTGTTTCTACTGGAGTACTTACCTGTTTCTTCTACAACTTTCCCTTCGTCAATAGCATCTTGCACATTACGAACGATTAATTCTAATCCCAATTCAGCAACTAATTTATCTCTAAAAGCAATAGTTTCAGGAAAGTTATGTCCCGTATCTACGTGCAACAATGGAAAAGGGATTTTCGCTGGAAAAAATGCTTTTTGAGCTAAACGTACCAAAGTAATCGAATCTTTTCCACCAGAGAAAAGCAATACCGGTTTGTCAAATTGAGAAATTACTTCTCTAAATATGTATATCGCTTCGCTTTCTAAAGCATTTGTTTTTAATATGGTACTCATTATATTTTTATTTATTCAAGGATTGAAAAATTCAAAAATTGAAAGATTGTTGTATTAATTTTTAATTATTTTTGGTGCAACCCACATTCTTTATGACTCGATTCCCATGACCATCTCCCTGCTCTGATATCTTCCCCTTCGGCTATGGCTCTCGTACATGGAGCACATCCTATACTTACAAACCCTTGTTTGTGTAATACATTTTGTGGCACATTATTTTTTTCTAAATAAGCTTCTACTTCTATCAAAGTCCATTTCAATAATGGATTGAATTTTATAATGTCGAACTTTTCATCGTATTCAAAAAGGTCTAAGTCATTTCTGTTTTCGGATTGTTCCGCACGTAAACCAGTAATCCAGATGTCATTCCCTTTTAATGCTTTAGTCAACGGTGCCACTTTTCGAATAAAACAACACTCTTTTCTATTCTCCACCGATTCATAGAAGCTGTTTGGACCTTTATGATTTAACAACTCTTCCACCGCAATTGCTTCCGGAAAATAGGTTTTAATGTCAATTTTATATTTTCTTAAAGTTTTATGAAAAACATCATACGTTTCCTGAAATAATCGTCCTGTATCCAATGTAAAAATGGTAATTGGCAAATCATTTTTCGCAATTAAAGCCGTAATCACCTGATCTTCCTGACCAAAAGAAGTAGAAAAAACTACGTTATCCTTATATTCGTTGGCTAAAAAACGAAGCGTTTCCTCAATGGAAAAATCTTTGGTTTTATGCAATAACGCTTGTACTATATCTGTGCTCATAATTCCGTTTATCTTTTACAACAATTTTGACAAGGTTCTTAAACTCAAAATAATAATTAAGATACCTACCAAAATCATCATTGGTTTTCTTTTGATTTTATTAACTAATAAAGCAGCAATTGGCGCAGCAATAACGCCTCCTAAAATTAAACCTATAATAACCTGCCATCCTTGGATTCCTCCAAAAATCATAAATGTAATACCACTAGCGAAAGAAACCGCAAATTCGGCTGCATTCACAGAACCAATTGTATATCTAGGATTTCTACCGCGTCCTAATAATGTAGAAGTTACAATTGGCCCCCAGCCTCCACCTCCAACGGAATCCATGAATCCCCCAAAAGAAGCCAGAATATTCAATCGTTTCGTTTTCTTTTTAATAATATTTTTTTGCATTGCCTTTCTGATAATTATAACCGCCAAAGCGATCATATACACGGCAATAAAAGGCTTTATTGCATCCCCATCAATTACATCCGATAACAAATAAGCTCCGGTAATCGAACCCAAAATTCCGGGTATCAACAAATGCCGGACTAGTTTTTTATTGATATTCCCAAAACGATGATGAGAAATTGCAGAAGCGCCGGTGGTAAACATTTCAGCAACGTGAACACCTGTACTGCTGATTGCTGGCGGGATTCCATATGCCAATAAAAAAGAGGTAGAGGTTGCTCCGTAGCCCATTCCTAAAGTTCCATCGACTAGTTGTGCAAAAACGCCAATACAAAAAAAGATTAAAAACTCCTGATCGAACCCTCCCACAAAACCATTCCAAGAAAATTCAGCATGATGGTTGTACACCAATGTAGAAATTAATCCAACTAATAAAACAACCGGAATAACAACCCACAAGCGTTCTTTAAATGTAATTTGGGATTTTATCATCCCTTTATTTTCTTCTACTACTTCTTTATTCATGCTTGCAAGGTAAAATAAATTTTATTTATTATCTATTACCCTATCGGCATTGTAGATTAAAGCGCAAAAATAGTACTTTTTGTTTAACTACAACACTAATTTTTAAGTTTATTTTTTAAAAGGCGATATCCGCTAGGGTATTGTTTTCCAATATCATCAGGGTATTGTCTCGCACTTCGGTCATTAATTTCCGAACGGCGCAAGTGGTTTCATCGGCACAGTCTTCACAAGGCTCATAAAAATTATGGCTGGCACATGGAAGTAATGCAATAGGTCCCTCTAGAATACGATACACATGGGCCATATTTATTTCCTTAGGATCTTTTATCAAATAATAGCCTCCGCCTTTTCCTTTTTTGGCTCCTAAAAAACCAGAATGACGCAGTAATAATAAAATACTTTCTAAAAACTTGATCGAGATAGTCTCGCTCTTGGCTATCTCCGCTATTTGCACCGGAAAATTGTTTTTTTGGCGTGCCAAAAAAGTAAGTGCTTTTATTCCGTATTTAGTTTTTTTTGAAAGCATTTTAAAAAAATATAATTGAAGATTAATTATTTTTGATTGTAGATTTCAAAGCTGTCTGAAATCAACATTCTTTTTATATTGAAACAACAAAAATATACTTTTTGATTTAAGAATAGTGAATGGAGATTGATGATTTTTAATTTGTAGTAAATCTACAATCAAAAATCCTTACAACAATGCCTGCTCTAAATCAGCAATCACATCTTTTACCGTTTCCAATCCTACTGAAACACGCACTAAACCATCGGTAATACTAACCGACAAACGTTCTTAAATAAACCACATTGACCACGGTTTAAACCGTGGACTATTGTATGGCTTCAATCGTCATGAACTTTACAACAATGCCTGCTCCAAATCAGCAATCTCATCTTTTACGGTTTCCAATCCTACTGAAACACGAACTAAACCATCGGGAATACTAACCGACAAACGTTCTTAAATAAACCACATTGCCCACGGTTTAAACCTTGAACTATTGTATGGCTTCAATCGTCATGAACTTTACGAAAGCGCCTGCTCCAAATCAGCAATCACATCCTTCACGGTTTCCAATCCTACTGAAACACGAACTAAACCATCGGTAATACTCACTGCTAAACGTTCTTAAATAAACCACATTGACCACGGTTTAAACCGTGGACTATTGTATGGCTTCAATCGTCATGAACTTTACGAAAGCGCCTGCTCTAAATCAGCGATTACATCTTTTACCGTTTCCAATCCTACTGAAACACGAACTAAACCATCGGTAATACTCACTGCTAAACGTTCTTAAATAAACCACATTGACCACGGTTTAAACCGTGGACTATTGTATGGTTTCAATCGTCATGAACTTTAC
>NZ_RYDJ01000018.1:55218-75907 GCF_003970355.1 Flavobacterium bomense
ACCGTTTCCAATCCTACTGAAACACGAACTAAACCATCGGTAATACTCACTGCTAAACGTTCTTAAATAAACCACATTGACCACGGTTTAAACCGTGGACTATTGTATGGTTTCAATCGTCATGAACTTTACGAAAGCGCCTGCTCCAAATCAGCAATCACATCTTTTACGGTTTCCAATCCTACTGAAACACGAACTAAACCATCGGTAATACTCACTGCTAAACGTTCTTCAACAGATAATTTGCTATGTGTTGTCGATGCTGGATGCGTAACGATTGTTCTGGTATCTCCTAAATTTGGTGATAAAGAACATAATTTTATTTTATCCAAAAAGTTTCTTCCGGCTTCAAGCCCCCCTTTTATTTCAAAAGCAACAATATTTCCGCCCAACTTCATTTGCTTTTGAGCAATTTCGTATTGTGGATGCGATTTCAAAAACGGATATTTCACGCGATTCACATTCGGATGCTGCTCTAAAAACTCCGCTACTTTCATCGCATTTTCACAATGCCTGTCTAAACGAATCGCCAAAGTTTCTAAACTTTTTGATAATACCCAAGCATTAAAAGGCGATAAAGAAGGACCGGTAAGTCGAGAAAACAAATAGATTTTCTGAATCAATTCAGCATCACCAACTGTTATTCCTCCTAACACTCTTCCTTGACCGTCCATTAACTTTGTAGCGGAATGCACCACTAAATGCGCACCCCATTTTATTGGTTGTTGCAGATAAGGTGTTGCAAAACAGTTATCAATTACCAAAATCAAATTATGTTTTTTAGCAATCGTTCCTAAAAGTTCTAAATCGATAATATCAACAGCAGGATTGGTAGGTGATTCCGCAAAAAGAATCTTTGTATTTGGTGTGATGAAACTTTCAATTGTTTCCGGCTTATTAATATCAAAATAGGAGGTTTCAATATTCCATTTTGGAAAATAATTGATAAATAAAGAATGTGTCGCTCCAAAAACACTACTCGAAGAAACAATATGATCTCCAGATTTCAATAAAGCTGCCAAGGTTGAATACACTGCTGCCATTCCTGAAGCAAAGGCAAAACCAGCTGCCGCACCTTCCATTATACACACTTTATCAACAAATTCGTTCGTGTTTGGGTTGCTGTAACGGCTATATATATTTCTGTCTTTCTCTTCGGCAAAAGAAGCACGCATATCTTCGGCATCCTCAAATACAAAACTAGAAGTTAAGTACAAAGGAACCGAGTGCTCTAAATATTGTGTTCTTTCTAATTGGGTACGGATGGCTGAGGTTTCAAAACCAAATTCTTGATCGTTCATTATTATTAGATTTCAAAGAGTTGTTTCACAAAGATTCGCAAAGGAATCACAGAGATTCACAAAGTTTTTCCGCATAATTTTTCTATAAAAAAAAGCTCTTTATTGTTTAAAATTAAAGTTTTAGAAGTTGACTATTTTAGCTTTACGCCAATTCAACTCCGTTCAAAACTACTTTATAGTGTATGGTTGCTGTTGGCTCTAATGTTTTAGAAACCGAACAGTATTTTTCGAAAGAAAGTTGTGCGGCTCTCGCTGCTTTTTCTTCATTAATAGGTCCTTCCAAAAAGAATACTACAGTAATATCCTTGAATGGTTTTGCTTCTCCTACTTGTACCCGTTCTCCTTCGACCTCAGCTTTGAAAGAAGTGATTTCCTGACGCTGTTTTTTCAAAATCGAAATCATATCAATCGCACTGCAACCCGCAACACCCATCAATACTAATTCCATTGGACTTGCGCCTTTATCGTCTCCGCCAAATTCTGGTCGGCTATCTACGTTTACTAAGTGACCACGCTCGTTTTTTAATTCAAAGTGGAAGTTGTCGTTTACTCTGTTTAGTGTAATTTTCATATTATTCCCCTCCCCAACCCCCCCCGAAGGGAAGGGAGCCAAGACTGGAGGCAGTCCCTTTTTTATTATTTATATTTATTTGGACGCAGATTTTACTTTTATATATGTTAAATCAAAAATCGTCACCCGAGAGCTTGCTCGAACTGGCGAAGCAATCTGCAATCTTTTTATTCCCCCTTCAGGGGTATGGGGGCTACCCTTTATCCGACAATCTCAAAATATCACCAAAAACACCTCTCGCCGTTACCGCAGATCCTGCACCTGCGCCTTGAATTACGATTGGTCTGTCGCCATACGATTCAGTGTAAATTTCGAAGAAAGAATCAGAACCTTTTAAGCCTCCCAAAGCAGTATCCGAAGGTACGGAAACTAATTTTACTTCTAGATTACCTTTGTCATTTTGCAAATCGCCTGACAATTCGCCTATGTATCGCAGGACGTGATTGGGCTTTTGGTCGGCTTTTATTTTAGCATAAATTGGATCAAACTCGGTCAATTTATTCAAGAAATCCGAAACATCGCCTTCACGCAAATGTTCTGGAATTAAATTTTGAATATCAATTTCTTCAAACTCATTTTGCAAGTCTAATTCTCGTGCCAAAATCAATAATTTTCTACCTACGTCGTTCCCGCACAAATCTTCTCTTGGATCCGGCTCGGTATACCCATTGTCAATGGCCTCCCTCAATATTTCGCTAAACGAAGCCTCTTTTGATGAAAAATTATTGAACAAATAACTTAATGTTCCAGAAAAAACACCTTTAATCTTCGTAATATTTTCTCCTGAAAGGTGCAATAATTTAATCGTATCAATCAATGGCAATCCTGCACCCACATTAGTTTCATAAAGATAACTCTTTTGATTATCCGCCAGCACTTTTCGTAATTTTTTATAAAAACTATAGCTTAACGTATTGGCCACTTTATTAGACGAAATCAAATCAAAACTATTTTCAGCTAATTTTATATAATTTCCAACAAATTCAGCACTTGCCGTGTTATCAATCGCAATCAAATTCTCCAAGTGATGCTCATTTGCGTAGGCAATTACATCATCTATAGTATAAGAAAAGCCATTGTTTTGAATTTCATTTTTCCAATTTGGAGTAACGCCATTTTTATTCAAAAGTACATTACTTGAATTGGCAATTGCAAAAACATTCAGTTTGATATCTTTTCTTTTCTCGATAGTTGCTGCCGATTCCAATATTTGGTTAATCAACGTTCCACCAACTAATCCATGTCCGAAAATAGCGATATTGATTTTCTTAGCTACTCCAAAAATCTCTCCGTGAATCACGTTTAAAGCTTTGTTCAATTGCGATTTTTTGACCACCAAACTCACGTTTTTACCCGTAACAGTATTATTGAAAAGAATCGGGACAATTTTATTTTTTATCAACGCCGTGTAAGGCTTGTGAAAAGTACTTAAATCCTGACCAATAATAGAAATCACCGAAACATCATCCGTCACCGTGATTTTATTTACATCTTTCGAATAGAAATCATTTTCGAATTCTTTCTCTAATTCAATCATTGCTTTTGTCGCTTTATCAGTGGCAACAACTAAACCAATTCCTCTTTCTGACGAACCTTGAGAAATGATGCTTACGCTAATATCATTATCACCCATCACTCTGAAAATACGGGCATCAACACCTGTTTTTCCCAGTAATCCTCTTCCTTCCAGGTTCACTAACGAAACATTTTCAAGTACCGAAAGTGTTTTAATCCCTTCCTTGTTCGAATTGGAAGTGATTAACGTCCCTTTATTTTCATGGTTGAACGTATTCAAGATACGAAGCGGAATATTTTTTTCCAACAAAGGAATGATCGTTTTGGCATGAAGAATCGTCGCACCAAAATTGGCTATTTCATTGGCTTCATTAAACGACAAATGGTCAATTTTCTTTGCATCAACTACTAAATCCGGATTAGCGGTATAAATTCCGTCTACGTGCGTATAATTCTGTAATTCGGCCGCATTCAAATAATTCGCAATCAACGAAGCGGTGTAATTGCTGCCGTTTCTTCCTAAAGTGGTCGTGTCATTATTTGTGTTTGAACCAATGAAACCTGTAACAATATTTACGGTTGTTCCGTTATTTTGTTTGAAATAATTGATGACATTTTTCTTCGAAATTTGTTCCAAAGGTTGTGCATCACCAAATTTCGAATCGGTTTTTATCAATTCCCGAGTATCTGCAAAACGGGCATTTATCCCATTTTCGACCAAAATTGCCGTCAGTAATTTTGCCGAAAGTAGTTCCCCTTTTGATAAAATTTGGTCTTTTATTTTGTTGCTGTAATCACCAATTAAACTGACGCCTTCGAATAATTTTTCAAGAACATGGAACTCTTCGGATAAATCTACGTCTTGATATTCGTCTTGTTGGTATTTTTTGAAATCATCAAAAAGAGGTTTATAAACTCCGTTTTTAGCGGCAATACTTAAAATTTCTTCTAATTCATCCGTAGCATTTCCTCGCGCCGAAACCACAATAGCAATTTCCTCGCCTTGATTTACTTTATCAATAATAATTGCAACCACCTTATTTATTCCATCGCCATTCGATAACGATTTACCTCCAAATTTTAATATTTTCATTGTGTTCTGTTTTTTGGCTTAGAATATATCCTGAAGCAAATTGTGTAATTGTTTGTATTCTATCAAAAAAGCGTCGTGTCCGTGGATGGAAACTATTTCCTGATAGGTAACCCTCTTTTTATATTTTTTTAAATCCTTGTACGTTGCTTTATTTTCATTTGCCGTAAAAAACAGGTCGGAATTGATTCCAATAATATGAATCTCGGCTTCAATTTTTGAAGTTATCTCTTCGAATGATGTGCGGTCTCTGGTGATATCGATTGTTTTCAACAGTTGATTCATCATTTTATATGACGAAATTTGAAAACGTTTCTGCAATTTTTCGCCGTGATGTAGCAACCAGCTTTCTACATTAAAAATCCCCAATTCTTCATTGGTGGTTCGCTGAAATTTTGCAGCAAATGATTCCGGAGTTCTATAGCATAACATAGCATGAGTGCGAGCGTCTTCAATAGGTTTTGAAGAGTTGTTGAGAATTTGTTCCTGCAAAAAGCAATTGGCAATTAGCCAATCCGTCGATTTCCAATCCGTTGCGATAGGAATTAAATGCTGTGTGATTTTTGGCTCTAAAGCGACCATTTCCCAAGCAATTCCGCCACCTACAGAACCCCCAATAATGGCGTATAGTTTTTTAATATCCAGAACCCGAATCCCTTCAATAAAAATCCTGGCAATGTCTCTGGCAGTAAAATCTAAATAATCTTCGATCTCAAAACCATCAAAACCATTTCCGGGAACATTAAATGCGAGTATTGTATATTTTGTAGTATCTATGGTTTTGTGTGCTCCAATTAAATCATTCCACCAACCGTTTTCGCCCACAACTTGTGAATTTCCGGTTAAAGCATGGTTGACCAAAACAATTGGTGCCGTATGCAATTCTGGCCCAAAAACTTGAAAACTTACGTTTAAGGTAGCATAAAAAGCGCCACTTTTAGTGGTGAAATTTTGAAATGTAATAGAGGTTGGTTTATTTTCCAATGGCAAATCTTTTATGATTTTTGATCTGTGTTTGGAAATATTATAAAGAAAGTCAGGCGTTATCTAGACTAATTCTTAGTGTTATCTTTCCACGATGAGCGTGGTAGAATGCAGCACCTTCTTCGATAAATCGAAGGGTTGCTAAGGCTTCATCGGGTCTAATCCCTCTGCCTTTCTTTATAACATTTCAATACGTTTTTGAACTTAAAGTAGCAAATTAACCACTATTTTTTGTAACAACCAAATTTTTATGTGGATTCGTTTATTTCTTTGGGCACCATAAATACAAAAAACAATTCACACGCAATTGTTATTCTGACGAAGTAATGAGAATACTCATCCCGTTTTCTTACTTCGTCAAAACAACACTTTTAAACATCCTTTGAAAATCTCAAAACCAAAAATAAATTCGGATTTATTAAATAAAAAGCGCTTCATTCTCTTGAGAATACATTAGGAAAAGCAATGAATTAGTCACTATTTTTTGTGCCAAAACATCGTTCTTTGAGATCTCAAATCTAGGATGAATCAATTCATTCTTAGAATCGTTTTCCTTTTCTTTTTTATTTCTAAAATTAATACTTTTTAATAACCGAAATGTCTTTGTAAAATACTTTGTTGTGCTCATAATTTTTAGGTGTTAGGTGTTAATATTCATTTTTGGTCTCCTTGTATGAATTGTTGTGAGATTTGAAAAAATCAGAAAAACAAAAAACCCTTTTAGATCCATATCCAAAAGGGTTTTAAGTTATACACTTACTTTTGGAATCAACAGCCGCGAATACACATAATGGCATTGACACAAATCATGTTATTGACTGTTGCGTTATTTATTTTTTGGCTTTTTAGGTTATTCATCGAGGCTTTTTAGGTTATTCATCGAGGCTTTTTGTGACTAAAAAATCTATTCTATTTATTACTATTCAAAAAAAAGCTTCCCGTTATCCGGGAAGCTTTTGATATATAATTTGATTTAAATTATTCAATACGCAACCCTCAGGAATTTTCCTGTGCGACCTTAAACATATTACAAATATTAAATTTCATTTTTACTTTATTAGAATTTCAAAATTGCAAATTATTTTTTAAATATCCAAATAAGTTTAAGAAAACAATAGCGAAACTATTTTAAATATTATTTTTTCTTAATAATTTAGAACCCGAAAAATATTTATTCTCAAAAAAAACAAAAGATTAATTTGCAATTCAAAATGGTTTCATACATTTGCAACCAAATACAAGAGGAAAAATTTGAACTGATTGCAACCTCTTCATAATGAAACAAATTCATTATGAATACTGAACGTTTTTCAGTAGAAAAAATGCTAAAGCAGAAACTCTTCTTTAGTCCTTTTTAGCAATTATTTTTTCTCGCTTAATTTAAAATAATAATTATTATGGCCTATTTATTTACGTCAGAATCTGTAAGCGAAGGACATCCAGACAAAATTGCAGATCAAATTTCAGACGCATTAATTGATAATTTTTTGGCATTTGATGCTGACTCAAAAGTAGCTTGCGAAACTTTAGTAACTACAGGTCAAGTAATCTTGGCAGGTGAAGTAAAATCAAATACCTATTTAGATGTGCAACAAATCGCTCGCGATGTAATCAAGAAAATTGGTTACACCAAAAGCGCCTACATGTTTGAAGCGGATTCTTGTGGAATTCTTTCTGCTATACACGAACAATCTGCTGACATCAATCAAGGTGTTGATAGAGCAAATCCTGAAGAACAAGGTGCTGGTGATCAAGGAATGATGTTTGGTTACGCAACAAATGAAACAGAAAATTACATGCCTTTGGCTCTTGATTTATCTCATAAATTATTAAAAGAATTAGCTGTTTTAAGACGTGAAAATAACGAAATCACCTATTTGCGTCCGGATGCTAAATCTCAAGTGACGTTAGAATACAGTGATGACAACAAGCCAACTCGAATTGAAGCTATTGTAATTTCGACACAGCACGATGACTTTG
The DNA here is from genome assembly GCF_003970355.1 of Flavobacterium bomense. Classification (NCBI taxonomy): domain Bacteria; kingdom Pseudomonadati; phylum Bacteroidota; class Flavobacteriia; order Flavobacteriales; family Flavobacteriaceae; genus Flavobacterium; species Flavobacterium bomense. The sequence continues at coordinate 62,660 of NZ_RYDJ01000018.1, forward strand.
ACGAAGAAGCTACTATGCTTGCTAAAATCAAAAAAGACATCATCGAAATTTTGATTCCAAGAATCATTGCAAAAAATCCAACGAGTGCTCATTTATTTAATGATCAAATTAAATACCACATCAATCCAACGGGAAAATTTGTAATTGGAGGACCTCACGGAGATACTGGACTAACAGGTAGAAAAATTATTGTAGACACTTACGGTGGAAAAGGTGCTCACGGTGGTGGTGCATTCTCTGGTAAAGACCCTAGTAAAGTAGACAGAAGTGCGGCTTATGCGACTCGTCACATTGCTAAAAATCTAGTTGCAGCAGGTGTTGCTGACGAAATTTTAGTACAGGTTTCCTACGCAATTGGTGTTGCTAAACCAATGGGGATTTTTATAGAAACTTATGGGACTTCAAAAGTAACCTTAACCGATGGAGAAATTGCTAAAAAAGTAGAAGCTATTTTTGACATGCGCCCGTACTTTATAGAGCAACGTTTGAAATTAAGAAATCCAATCTACAGCGAAACGGCTGCTTACGGACACATGGGGCGTACTCCAGAAACAGTAACTAAAACATTTAAAGCTCCAGGTGGCTTAGAAAAAACGGTTACTGTAGATTTATTCACTTGGGAAAAATTAGATTTTGTTGACCAAGTTAAAACTGCTTTTGGATTGTAATTCAGTACAGATTTAAAATGAAAAAGGGGATTTTGTTCAGTCAAAATCCCCTTTTTAATTTGGCTATATATTGTACTTTAAAATAAAGGTCACAAATCGTGGTAAAATAATCGTTTCATTCGCATTAAAGCCATTTACGCTAAAGGAATTGTTTAATCTTGATCTCGTATTTAAAAGGTTATTTGCCTGTATTCTATACTCAAATTTCGAGTCCTTTTTGATGTAATTTAAGCTTGCCGTCATGATTTCAAAATCGTTTGTTAACCCTGAAGTTTCATTTTTAAAGCGATTAAATGAATAATCCCAATTAACATTTAACCCATTCAAAAAATAGTAGTTCAGCTTAACCGTTGGCGTTTGCGTAATAAACTTGTTTGAAGCTTGCTCAGAAAAATTAATTCGATATCCTAAATCAATATTTGGATATTTTTTGAATTGCGTTGCAAATGCTAGATTGTAACTATGATTTACGTTTTCGATTCCTTGAATAAACTCCTGCGCAGTACCACTAGTCACTCTTCGGTTTAAAACGAAATTTTTATTCCAGCTTGCATTAACACCGCCTGTTAATTTATAATACTTCTTAAAACTCTTGCTATAAAACAAATTCCCGTTCAAGTTTTCATTTTCTGCGTCTAAATTTAAACGGTCTGAAGTAGAATAAATACTTTGAAATGATATACCGTTCACCACTGGATCCTTTGTGGTTGTGTATGAAATATTTCCAAAAATTGTAGTGAAATTATACAAATTGTATTTTGAATAATTCAATCTATGACTGGTAACCAGTGAATTTTGCAGTTGGGAATTCCCTTTTACAATACTATTGAAATTAGTAAAAATATACCCTTCGACTAAAGAGTTTATATCATTAAAACCATTCTGAACATTAAAATTATAGGTTATATTTTCTGATTTTTTTAAATCCCAACGGGCAAACATATCAGGAAGAAAGCGACTAAAATTTAATTGATACGGATTACCTAATTGCTGATTGTTGGTGTTGTATTGATGAACCGAAAATCCTGGATTAAAAGTAAACTTACCAACCATAAACTTGTAATGAAGTCCTAAAAAAACATCATTAAACGCATACCGCACGTCATTATTGTACGCCGCTTGTTCTACTGAATTAACAGATTTGTCCTCTAAGATTTGCAACAGACTTGAATTATATGTTTGAAAAGCATTTGAATTTCCTGCTGTTACATTCAATATACTTTTATTAGAAATTTGGTAATAATAATCTGCTTTTGCATCCACTTTATTGGTTTTTACAAATCGAGACTGCTCAATATTTAAACTATTTTCATTGACAAAAACAGCGCTTGGATCATTTGGATCTTGAGAGCTACTATTTTGATATGGATTAACCGATAATTGCGGATTGTAAAAGGGATCTTCATCCTCATATTGATGCTGTATTTCAATTACCCATGTACTTTTGGGATTTTGTGTATAAAATAAATTCAAACTTTGATTGAAAGAAACTGGCGCTTGATTTTGAAATGCTATAACTGTGTTAGAGCTGCTAAAAGAACTTCCATTAGCAAAAGAGCTAAAATTACTTTGACTGTTATTAACATCCTGTTGATCGTTTTTTCTAAAGAAAACATCGTAATCCAGTTGAAAATTATCATTGGCTTTATACTTTGAACCTACCTTAGAGATAAAAGCATTATTTCTGGAATCGGTTTTGTTTTTTCTATTTTCTAGCGTTGCAATATTCGTTGTATTGGGTTCAAAAATACCACGATCAGAATTCGTAATCGACTGATTGAATGTAGAAGAATACGCTGCAAAACCAATCAAGGTCCATTTTTTTGATACAGAATGATTCACGTTTAAAGTTCCGAATTTGTCATTTGCCTTAGCAACATTATCACCACCAGAAAGCCCAAAGAAATTCCGATTCAGATTTAAAGAAGTTCCGCTTCTGCCTATAGTATTCCTAGCACCCCCATTTATCCTGAAAAAATCAGCTGAAGTCAAAGAAACCTCCCCAATATTATTCAAATTTACTATGGAGTTGATACTAGTTTTAGGAGAATAATAAAATACTTTTGGATTAAAAATATACCCTTTATCATTTGCTAAACCGGCACTCACATCCCCAAACCAAAACTTATCTTTTCCTTTTTTGAGTTTAATATTTAGTGCGATGTCGTCATTATTGTTCTCTAATCCCTTCATCTGAGATACCTCATTGAAGTTTCGCAATACTTGCACTTTATCAACTGCATCCGACGGAATGTTTTTGGATCCTAGTTTAGTATCGCCATCCATAAATGGTTTGCCATTGACAAATAATTTGGTTACTTTTTTTCCTTCAACTTGCACTTGACCATCGGCCATGACTTCAAAACCGGGTAGTTTCTTAAAGACATCTTCTAACTTTCGCTCTTCGCCCGTTTTAAAAGAATCAGTATTGTAAACAATGGTATCGCCTTTTATAGAAACCGGCATTTCACGGACAATCTCAACACCGTCGAGTTCAATTCCTCCTTCTTCGAGCGCAATGCTTTTAATGCTGTTTTCTAAAGTTGTGGTGATTTCCAACTCTTTATTCTGCATTCCCAAATAACTGATTTTGATATTATACGCTGTATTTGGTTTTAGATTAAGAAGAAATTTTCCTTTGTCATTTGTTATGGCATAGGCATCCATTGCTTTTGTTTCTTTATTTATTGCCATAACATTGGCCATTTCAAGACCTGTCGCTTTTGAATCGGTTATGAGACCTTCAAATTTAATGGATTGAGCAAAGGAGAATGAAGTTATAAAGAAAAATAAAAAAAGGTACTGGTTTTTCATTGACTGGTTTTATGAGTATGACTAGTTGGTCATAAAAAGGTTTAATTCGTTACAAAAAACAACTAATTCGTGAAGGTTCTAAAAATGATATTTCCATCCTTATCCTTCATGCTGTCCATTTTCATTTTTTCTTCTTTATCGAATTCTTTTTGAGTTAATACTTTTCCTGCGTTTGGAGTTTTAATTTTTACTTTATCCTCACTATTTAAAACTACTTTAGAGCATAAAAATTTAACTTCTCCATTATTTAATTCCAAAATTAAACCTGGTAGACCTGAATATTTATCTGGTCCATGATTAACCGGGATTTCTAAGGTATACCAAGCAGTAACAATATTATTTTGGGGCTCATTCATTTCAAATAAATTTGTTTTCTGTTTAAATTTATTTTTTAAATAATCCTGATACTCTTCTTTTTGAGCAGCAGTAACCTGAATTACAACCTCAGCCTTATAACATAGGTAATCCCCTATTTTTTTAGTTTCTTCTTTTAATTGCCAATCCCAATTTTTTAATTCATCAGTGATAAGATATTTTTTTTCGAAGATTTCGCCTTCAAAAATTTGTTTTTGCACCTTCCGATTCATGTACTTCTTTCCATCTCCTGAAATGGTAATACTAATAATCATTCCGCTATCACTTTGTCCCACAGGCTCAAGCTTTTGTTCTTCTTCAAATAAAGACTCTGTTTTATTAAAACTTAATGAATATGTTTTTTGGGAAACTTTCTCCCATTCTTTTTGTACTGCCTTCTCAAATTCTGCATCTTTTTCAGACTTAATCTCAACGTCAGTTTCCTCGGATTTAATTTTAGATTGATAAATTGCTTTGCCTTTAAAGTTTTGAGCAACGGTTAAATTGACAGTAGTTAAAATTATTGTTAAATAAATTACTTTGAATAAATTTTTCATTTTATAGCTTTTAAGTTAGATGACAAATAAAGTTCTAAATAACCACAATAATAGTTAACCAAAGTTAACGATTGTTAATGGGTCAATTCAAAAGCATTTAGTTCTTATATTTGAAAAATGAAAGTGAAAAATTACGCCGCTATTATTTTTTTTGTAAGCCTAACTATTTTGGCAACCATCAGTTTACAAGTATATTGGAATATTAAAAACTACAAAGAAAACAAACAACGATTAATTAATGATGTACAAATTGCTTTTGACAACAGTACTGAATACTATTATATAGAACAGTCAAAAGAAAATTATATCGCTTTTGTAAACCGAGATGATTCCATATCCGAAGAGCAATTTATGGATGACTTAAAACTTGATACAGTTTTTAAAAATTATAAAGCAAAAAGGAATCAAAATAAAATTCCAAAAGTTGATTCAATAAAATCTAAAAAAACAGCATCTGTAACTACATCTTTAAAAATTTCAGAATCCAAAATTCATTCGGTTCCAGACACAAGTAATTTGATAAAATTGGATTCGAAAATCATTAAAAACGAGAAAGAAAATGACAATAAAATAGTTACCTATACTAAACCAAAATCTAAAACGAATTCCTCAGTTTTAATATTACGAGGAAAAAAAGCAACAGATAGCCTCTTACAAATAAAAGATTCAAGAAGTAGAATTGTAATATCTATGGTTACAGATTCCGTTGCATTCAATAAATTAAGTAAAATTTTAGATAATGAACTTTCTCGAAAAAAAATTGTTGTAGATTATACTTTAGAGCATTTTAAATTAAACACTCTTTTTGATAAATTTAAAAAAAACACTTCCTTCAAATCAGTGAAATTACCTCTTTCTACTTTTTCAAAATCAGTCTACCTTCCCATTAACGATAAACTGAAAATTTCATTTTCTGATCCTACGGTACTACTTTTAAAAAGAAGCATGATTGAAATAATTCTTTCGTTACTGTTATCGCTTTCCATTGTCGGATCTTTATTTTATCTTTTAAGAATTATAAACCGTCAGAAAAAAATTGATGAAATCAAAAACGATTTAATCAGCAATATTACTCATGAATTTAAAACGCCAATCACCACCATTTCTTCGGCAATAGAAGGAATCAAGAATTTTAATTCCGTTAATGATCCTAAAAAAACAAATCGTTACTTAGACATAGCATACCAGCAATTAGAAAAATTAGCCATTATGGTTGAAAAACTTTTGGAGACTGCTTCGTTAGAATCTGACAATCTTACGCTAAACAAAGAACCAATTAATATAGTTCAATTATTAAAGAAAAATGTTGAAAAACACCTATTGAACACTTCAAACAAAACAATTAATTTTATTTCTAATCAGGAAAAATTAATTTTGAAGGTGGATTCATTTCATTTTGAAAATGCATTTTCAAATCTGGTCGATAATGCCCTAAAATATGGAGGTCCTCAGATTGAAGTTTGCTTAACATCAGACAAAAAAAAGATAGAAATAACAGTTCAAGATAATGGAATTGAAATTGATAAAAACCAACATGAAAAGATTTTTGAAAAATTTTATAGAATTCCGAAAGGAAATATTCACGATGTAAAAGGCTTTGGAATAGGTTTATATTATTCCAAAAAAATCATAGAGAAACATCAGGGAACACTTGAACTAATCGTAAACTCCAAAAACATTTTTAAAATAACATTAGCTCATGTCTAAAAAAATAAAAATAATCCTAGCCGAAGACGAACCTGCTTTAGCACAAATCATTAAGGAAAGTTTAGAAACTAGAAATTTTGAGGTCATTCATTGTAAAGATGGCGAAGAGGCTATTGAAGTTTTTAGAAATGAAAAAATAGAATTACTTGTTTTAGATGTCATGATGCCTAAAAAAGATGGTTTTTCAGTAGCTAAAGATATTCGAAAATTAGATAATAAAACTCCGATAATTTTCCTCACTGCTAAATCACAAACACAAGATGTAGTCGATGGATTTAATTTTGGAGGTAATGACTATTTAAAAAAACCTTTTAGCATGGAAGAACTAATCGTTAGAATTCATTCTCTTCTTGGCAGAAATACTGCTATCAAAAACGAGGATAACATAGTGATTGGCAACTATATTTTTAATCTTACTAAACAAACCTTACAGTGCCTTGACACAACAATCTCCTTAACGCATCGTGAAGCAATTCTATTAAATATAATATCTGAAAATAAAAATAAAATAGTTGAACGTTCTTTAATTTTAAATAAAATTTGGGGAGAAGATGATTTTTTTAATGGTAGGAGTATGGATGTTTTTATTACTAAGTTGAGGAAAAAATTAAGCCTTGATCCCAACATTCAAATTATAAATGTTCGTGGTCAAGGCTGCAAATTAATTTGTTAAAACTATCTTATCCGCCTATTCGAAAGGTTCCCGTAGAACTACCACCACGCCCTTGATTCATTTCTCTCCACTCTTCCATTTTTTTTATGACATCATCGTCATACTCCTTTTGAGAAACTACTTTTCCTTTTGTTAATGCTTTAATTTCTATTTTTTCCTTTGGATTCAAGACAATTTTAGAGCACAAAATTGTGGTTTTCCCATCGTTAACTTCTAGAATTAATCCCGGTAAACCCCAATATCCTTCTGGTCCTTGACTAACAGGAATTTCCGGAGTGTACCAAGCCGTTATTGTAACTTCTTTGGGAAGTTCTATGGCATCCATAAAGTTCGTTTTCTTATCTGAAGCCGCCTTATCATCTGCTTTTTCAGTACCCTGTTTTTTGGCTTCCTCTTTTTTAGGTCGGAAATTTCTAAAATCAGTAGCACTTGCCGCCTTAATTGCGGTTGCCTTGTAACAGGTATATCCGCCTATTACTCTCGTTTCAGCTTCCATTTTCCATTTTAGACTTGGCAAAGAATCTTTTACTAAAAACTCTTTTCCCATAAAATCTTTATCAACCGTATAGGTTTTCTCTTTTACATTTTTGTAATAAGTTCCGCCGCCGCCACTCATTGCATTCATTATGCGCATTCCACCTCCAGCTTGACCTGTAGCCTCTAACTTTTCTTCTTCTTTATAAATTGATGTCGATTTATCAAAATTAAGAATGAATGTTTTTTCGAACATTTTCTTCATTCTTTCCTCAATCATTTTTTGCATATCAGGAGTCATATCCTTATTGCCTTCCATTCGTGTTTTGAAATCGGAGGTACTGCTTTTTGATTCATACACTGCCATTCCTTGAAATTCCTGAGCGCGAAGCCCCAAAAACGATGCAATTGTTACTATTATTGCGTAAATTACTTTATACATAACTATTGGGTTTTAATGAATAAGAGTGAAAAATACTATTTTTGTTACAAGTATTCTGTTAAAATATTAATAAAACAATCAAAATTATATACCGTTTAATTGTAATTTCGCTGTATGAAAAAAGTAATATTATTGCTGTTTATCGCTTCATTTTCAGTAATTTTTAGTCAGAACCAAAAACTAACAGCCATTAAAATCGATTCTATTCGTTTTGATGGAGATGCGTTTTTAGGTTATGATTCATTTGGTTTTTACTACACCATCCATAACAATGTTTTTTCTAAAATTGGAACACGGAATACTTTAGAATACAAAAATATTTCTTTGGGTAGAATCACAAAAATAGATTTGCATAACCCTTTGAAAATTGTTTTATTTTACGAAAATTTCAATACAGTTATCATCTTGGACAATCAATTGAATGAAACTCAGAAAATCAATTTTTCAGAAAATACAATTCCAATCGTAGCCACTGCAATTGGTATTGCTGCTCTAAATCAGTTGTGGGTTTACAACAGTATGAATCAGCAACTGGGATTATATGATTATTTGAACAAGGATTACAAAACTATTTCAGTTCCTTTTACTGAAAGTATTAAGAATTACGCTTCAGATTTCAACATCTTCTATTGGATGGACGGTAAAAACAACTGGTACACTTGCGATATTTTTGGCAGAATAGCAAACAAAGAAAAAGTTTCTGATTTTGACTCGATTGAAATTATAAATGAAAATCAGATCATCTATTCTAAAAATGGGATTTTAATTTTGCAGGATTTGGAAAAAAACCAAAAAACTGAAATTGAAATTTCAGAAAAATCCTTTAAAAAATTCTATTACAAAGACCAAATTTTATCTATTTTTACAGCTGAAGGAATTACAAATTATAAAATCATACTACCGTAATGCACATAGCAATAGCAGGAAACATAGGCTCTGGAAAGACAACTTTGACACGCTTATTAGCGAAACATTTTAAGTGGGAACCACATTATGAAGACGTAGTAGACAATCCGTACCTAGATGATTTTTATCACCAAATGGAGCGCTGGTCGTTTAATTTACAAATTTATTTCTTGAATAGTCGCTTCCGTCAGGTGATGCAAATTCGTGAAAGTGGCAAAAAAATCATTCAGGACCGAACTATTTATGAAGATGCCCATATTTTTGCTCCTAATTTATATGCAATGGGTTTGATGACCAATCGTGATTTCCAGAATTATTCGTCTCTTTTTGAATTAATGGAATCTACTGTTAAAGCCCCTGATTTATTGATCTATTTAAGGAGTTCTATTCCTAATTTAGTCGGTCAAATACACAAACGCGGCCGTGAATATGAAAACTCAATATCCATTGAGTATTTGAGTCGTTTGAACGAACGCTACGAAGGCTGGATTCAAACCTATGACAAAGGAAAATTATTAATTATTGATGTGGATAACATGAATTTTGTTGATAATCCCGAAGATTTAGGAACTATTTTTAACCGTATCGATGCTGAATTGAATGGGTTGTTTTAGAATCCTCTCCCCAACCCTCTCCGAAGGAGAGGGAGTAGAAACTGGTGATAAAATACATAAAAACAAAAAATGCCTCACAATTGTGAGGCATTTATATTTACAACGATTTCCACAAATCTACATCTGTTTTATCAAACTTATTGCTTTCTCTAAATTATAGGCGCCATCAATTGCGTTTTTATCAAAAACCATCATATAATTATAATTAGAACCCGAAAGCCTTGCCCAAGATTTTCCTAACCTCAACTTTGCTGCGGTATCCGGATTATTTAAATGAGAACCTTTGGTTTCAACAACGATTACTTTATTAGTTTTAGTTACCAAAATAAAATCAGGATAATGATTCGATTTATAACCATTCAAAGAAAATCCTTTACCTCTTCCTAAATTACGATGCCAAAAAGCAATATTTGATGAACTGGAAATTTCCAAAATAAATTGCTCTTCTAATCCGTTCATATCCCCTTCGTGAACATACAATGAATTACCAATGTCATTCCCAATTCTTGGCGGAATTATGGCTGTTTCAAATTTCCAGATTGCTTTTGCTTTTATTTTATCAATTTCGAGCCAATCTTTAAACTTTTCTTCCGCATAAATATCGGCTAATTGATTGATTTTTTCCTTAATCGAATCAGAATATGTTAACTTATATTGATTGAAATCTATCAACTCTTGTGCGGACATGTTCTCTAAAATTCTATTGACGTATTTCTTAATTTCATTATCGGCAATAGGTGGTAATTTATCAATTTGCTTGACTACAAAATGTGTTAAATCTTTAATTTGTCCTTCTTTAGGTTTAGCTAAAATGTATTCCGTCATTTTTTCTTGCACTACATTTTCTATTTTGAACGAAACCATTTTATAACCGCCATCATTTGTTTTTTCAGTATCAATTTTATACAAATCTGAAGAAATACTTTTAAAAGGAATTTGAATATCTTTATCCGAAAGCTTAAAATCTTTCAAAAGATTGACCCTGTCTAATAATTGTGTGTCACCTTGTTCCATAAAGAGAAATTCATTTCGAGGAACTTCAACTACAAATTTTGGCAATACAATTGCTGAAGCCTGTTCAGCAACACTTTCACGCATTTTATATTGTTTCACTTTCATGCCAACTTCAGAATAAATTTGTTGAACTGTGTTAGAATTATCTTGATTTGCAATTTGAATCTCCATTTTTAGACTATCTTCAATTGCCATTTTTTCCATTTCAAATACAGCAATATTAGGAGAGTTGATAATTTCATTAGGATTGAAATGAATTTTTTGAACATCAATCACACCTTCTTCTACAACTTCTATCTGCTCAGCAAAAAAGAAATTCTCTAATGTTTCTTGCTTCACTGTTTCTTTTACAAATTCTGGCATTATATCTTTTTCACGATAATCTTTTTCGCTAAAACCAGATTGCTGCAAACCTTTGATGATATTTTGCAACGTATTCTGAAATTTAACCGAAGCCGTAATTACGTACGATAAATTCAACATCGTGCTGTTGTGTTTCATTACATACGGTTGACGTAAAACACGACCCAAAATTTGTGTAACATCAACTTCCGATGACTTGTCCACCAAGGAAGCCAAGATATAAGCAAACGGACAATCCCAGCCCTCTTTCAAGGCATTGATTGTAATAATATAACGAACTGGACAATCCTTGCTCATTAAATCCTCGTTTTTCAACTCATCTTTATTAGCCGTTTTGATTTTGATTTGCTCTTCAGGAATTCCTACTGCAATCAACTGAGCTTTCAATTTGTCAAAAGTCGTATTATCCTCTTTCCCTTTGGGTTGTGCCTGAAACAAAACTATTGGACGAATGTATTTCCCTCCATTTTCTTCCAAAATTTTAGCTTCTGTTTCTAATTTGTTTTGCAAATGCAAAGCACTTTCTATAACACCTTCTATATTTTGATGATTGTAAACGATGACAGGCAATTTAACCATATGCTCTTTTTTGAGTTCAATAGCCGAAACTAAACTTACAATATTAGCATTTTGCTTAGGTGTTGCGGTCAAATCCAAAATGAAACTTGGATTGAGATTATTCAGCATTTCAACACTCAAATCACTTTCGGCATTGTGACTTTCATCGACAACCAAAATTGGATTTAAACTTCTAATAACATTGATTAACGCCTCTTTTTCGGTGCCTTCTAAAACAATCTCATCATCAATCAAATTGGAGAAACTGGATAAATTAGAATTTTGCTCATTAAATTTTCTGTCTTCCTTATTTTTGGCCCGTATGGAAGCAAAATTTACAACCATTATACTCAATTGCTCTTGTACCGATGATGGATTGAAATTAGCCCCTTGCAATAAATCTCGTTTTTCATAAACTTGAACTCGGTTATTGAACAATGAGTTCAGTTTCTGACAGTACGGATGATCGGGGTTAGAAAGATTTCGTACCGTTTGATCTAATAAATTGCTCCAAGGTACCAACCAAACAACTGCTCTTGCCTTAGTTTCTGGCATTGCATCAAAAATAGTTTTCAATGCATTACAGGCAATAAAGGTTTTCCCTCCCGCAGTTGGTACTTTTATACTTAAATGTACCGCATTTGGAACTGTATTTTGATACGGACGCATTCCTTCACCAGTTAATGGATTGTAGAAACCCACTTTTTCTTGCCAAAAAGAATTGAAAGCTTTATCTGCTTTTTTATAGTTTTGCAAATACTCAAAATACTGTTGCAAATCGTCTATAACTTGCTTTTGATAGGTTTTTAGTTCCATAGTTAAAAACGAGTTATATCTCTCGGAATTTTCTTGAATTCAATATTTTTGGCTCTCATAAAAGTTTCCGGCAACAAGCAATTATCGGCATAAATAATATAGCGCTCTGCTTTTTGTTGAACGTAATCTGCTAAAGATTCATAATCCAATGTTGTCAGACTGTCTTTTTCATAGATAAAATAGTAAGCAGTGTCGTTGTGAGTCCCTAAGTAAACCTTTCCCGTTCTGGCTCCCTCCCCTTCGGGGAGGGCTGGGGTGGGGATTCTAGTTTCAGCAAACCAAACATATTCCCTAATTTTCTCTATGCCAACCGTTTCGTTTAGATTGTTATGTTCGTCAAATAATGGTTCACCCAAAGTGTAATAATCAAAACTTCCCCCAGTTCCTTCTATTGTTTTTTCTCCCCCTTTGGGGGTTGGGGGGCCGTAACCGTTGATTACTCTTTTGACACGTTCGGCAGTAATGGTTTCAGCATAATCTTCCATTTCTATTAAAATGAATTTACGATTGCCTTGGTCTTGTTTATTTAAATTTAAAACGGCGTGCGCAGTTGTTCCTGAACCAGCGAAACTGTCTAGGATTATAGAGTTTTTGTCAAAATAAGACAACAATTTTTCTATTAATATCGCAGGTTTAACAGTATCAAATCCAACTGCTTTTCCCATTATTTCATTTAATAAATCTTTACCTGATTGGGCAGTTCCAAATTGTGCCGCATTTAAATGAGACCAGAAAGGAACAAATTTTCTTTTATCAATTTCATCTTCAGGATATATTGCTTTTTTAACAAAACCATCAACAATTTCTAATCTATTTTCCTTTTCAAGTTCACTCGCAGTATCTTGACCTATCTGCCATCTTTTACCATCTCTTGGATACTGACCCAAAATTGAAAATTTCATAGTTTTTCTTTCATATCCTCCTGCATCAGACTTCTCAATAATTTCAAATCTACATTTACCAAGCTTACCTTGATGCGGATAATTTAGACCACTATCCAACTCTTTTAGTAAAAATCCCTTTTGATTATTTTTGTTTTTAGCAAAAAACATTATGGGCTCAACTTTTTGCTGTAAGCCAAACTTTGCTGAACCAGAATTAATCGGTTGAGTAGTTGCTTCCCAAGTCAATTCGCCTACGTAGTTAGCATCTTCAAATATTTCATTACAAATACATCTCAAGTGATAATGCTCATATTTAAAGTTTATTGATCACTAGTGTCCACTTAAAATAAGTTAAAAACCAGCTGGTTAGTATTATGTTCATTGACATTATTGTAATCTGATTT
>NZ_RYDJ01000190.1:0-1172 GCF_003970355.1 Flavobacterium bomense
TTCTATTTGTCTGGCACCGTTGATAACACCAGCAATCGAATTGGCTGTAGCCATTCCTAAATCATTATGACAATGACAAGAAAGAATTACGTTTTCGATGCCTTTTACGTTTTCTTTCAAGTATTTTATTTTTGCACCATATTCATCAGGCAAACAATATCCTGTTGTATCGGGAATATTTAATACAGTTGCTCCTGATTTTATGACTTCTTCACAGACTCGTGCCAAAAATTCATTATCCGTTCTACCCGCATCTTCTGCATAAAATTCTACATCTTCAACATATGATTTGGCATAAGAAACGGCATATTTTGCTCGGGCAATAATGTCTTCTCTTGTGGTATTAAGTTTGTGAACTATATGTGAATTTGACGTTCCAATTCCGGTATGAATACGGGGTCTTTTGGCGTATTTCAAAGCCGCCGCAGCCACATCAATATCGTTTTTAACAGCTCTTGTAAGTCCGCAAACCGTAGCGTTTTTTATAATTTTGCTTATTTCAGAAACAGATAAAAAATCACCGGGACTTGAAACAGGAAACCCAGCTTCAATTATATCAACTCCCATTTCGTCGAGACGAGCTGCAATTACTAGTTTTTGTTTGGTATCTAATTTACATCCTGGGACCTGTTCACCGTCTCTTAAAGTGGTATCAAAAATTTGGACTTTCTCTCTATTCATTTTAAAATATTTAATGTAATTTCACATCTTTGAACAAAAATAGATTTCATTCTTTTATAATAAAACTCATTTTTGTAAATTATACTGTTTATAAGGGATGTAAAATCTTTGTAAACTACTTAAAAACAATACGTTACTATACTATATTTTACAATGGCTAACCATCAAAAAGATTCTTTATTTGTTTTAATTAAATCCCTTTCAAAGTCTGAAAAAAGACAATTTAAGATTTTTGCTAGTCGTCTTGAAACGAGTTCAAATACAAAATTTATCGAATTATTCAATGTTTTGGATAAATCTGAAGCCTATGACGAGAAAATTATCTTGAAAAGTGGCGTCATCAAGAAAGCACAATTATCGAACCTTAAATCGTATTTATACAAACAAATATTAGTGAGTATTCGGTTGAATATTCCCAGCCAAAACATTCGCTACCAATTAAGAGAGCAAATTGATTTTGCGGCTATTTTATACAATAAAGGGTTGTACAA
>NZ_RYDJ01000191.1:0-1170 GCF_003970355.1 Flavobacterium bomense
TATATGCTGCTGTAAATTATTTAAATAAAGTAGAAGAAACTTCAACATTGTACCTTTTATTGAGAGATTATCTGTTTTCAGACATTAAAGGAAAAGAAACTAGAAATTTTTACGACGGAGTTTCTTTTGGAGAATTACAATTGACAAATACAACATGGCTTCAATACCTTACTCCAACTGGAACTGAATTTTCAGGTTTGCCTAAAAGTGAGCATACATTTACTGCAAGTGTTAATGAAACAACATATAAATATTCAATAAACAGGAGTGCTTTACAATCAACTTTAACTATAGATCCGGCCAGTAAGGAATATGCTATTGACTTACCATTTGAAGTAACTAAAACTAATTCTGGAGATGCCACACTGAAAGGGAATACAAATATTTTGACAAGTTTTGAAGGGAAGTTAGCCTCAACTTTTGTTATGGGTACCCAAGAAACAAAATTTGAAATCAAACCAGCATTTAAAAATTCTGGATTATCTTCTGAATATGTTAATTTGAAAATAATAGACTCAATTTCAATTTATAAACAGGCATTTAAAGGGAAATGGAAGGTAAGGTATTTTGACGGAGTTAACGGCATAGAAAGGTTTTGGGATTTGGAGTTATTTGAAGATGGAACAGGAATTGTTAAAAATCCAGATCCTAATGTAACTTTAGGTTATGTTAAGTACCCGATGCGTTGGAATATTTCAGGGAACGGTCCTTATTATTATAACGAGTCTGGCTGGTGGAATTTTCAGTTTGGTTTTAAGGTAACTTATCCTGTAATTAAATATACTGTAGAAAGTGGGGACGGTAAACCTGCAACAACTTTAAATCCAACATGTGGCAGTTGTATCAATAAATATATAACAGAATACACTAAAAATTAAATTTTAAGAAATTTCTTTTGTTCACTTAGATTATTGTTTTAAATCTCATTTCAATCAGAATTAATTTTTTAGTTTAAAGGATTGTCGAAAACACAAAATCTATTTTAAAATTCCATCTTGTTTTATACTTGATGGAATTTTTTTAATTTAGCCAAAAAATATATTTTGAAAAACATTTTCATTAGTGGAACTTCCAGAGGAATTGGTTATGAATTGGCTATACAAGTTGCCACTGCAGGTCATAATGTCTTAGCGATCTCCAGAAAAACACCACAAGCTCTTATTGAAAACC
>NZ_RYDJ01000192.1:0-1170 GCF_003970355.1 Flavobacterium bomense
AAGAGCCGGCGGAGGGACTCGAACCCACGACCTGCTGATTACAAATCAGCTGCTCTAGCCAACTGAGCTACGCTGGCAAATACAATAAAAAAAGTCCGCTATTTCTAACGGACTGCAAATGTATATCTTTTTGTTTTTTAATCAAAACAATTTTATGAAAAATTTAGATTAATTATGTGTATTGATTTTTTCTTTTCTTTTTACCAACAATCGTTCTATAGATTCTGCCGCAAGCTCTATTGCTTCTTCAAAAGTTTTGCATTGTTTTTTTACTAAAAAATCGTCTCCCGGGACAATTATTTTCATCTCTACGATTTTATTTTCCTTGTCACTCGTCTTTTCAACTTTCAAATAAACGTCAGAAGATACTACTTTGTCGTAATATTTTTCCAATTTAACCATTCTTTCTTGAACAAAATCTACTAGTTTTCTGTCAACTGTAAAGTTAACTGCGTGAACATCTACCTTCATAATCATTTTTTTTAGTTGGTTAAACATTTTTCGAATTATTTTAGATTTCTTGGATGGGCATCTTCATAGACTTTTTTGAGTTCTGACAAACTGCTATGTGTATATATTTGTGTCGATGCCAAACTTGAATGTCCTAATAATTCTTTTACTGAATTTAAATCGGCTCCATTGTTCAAAAGATGAGTCGCAAATGTGTGTCTTAATATATGGGGACTTTTCTTTACTTTCTCGGAGACAGTACTAAAGTATGTATTTATTAATCGATACACAAAGGATTCACTTAATTTTAATCCTTTTTTTGTTAAAAAGAAAAAGTCACTATCCATAACTTTCTCTAAACCTGCTCTTTCTGAAAAATATAAATTTAATTGTTGCGAAATAATTAGTAACAACGGAAGAATTCTTTCCTTATTTCTTTTACCTAGAACTTTTATGGTGTGATTTGACGTATTGACGTTTACCGTTTTCAAATGAATTAATTCTGCACGTCGAATTCCCGTAGTATAAAACAAGTCTATTATAAGTTTATCTCTAATTTCTTCGAACCCTACTGGATTTTGTATTTGATCCAAAACGGCTGTAAGTTCATTTTCCGAAAACGGAATTTGAAGTGTTTTAGGAGTTTTTAAAGCTTTGTGTTTCAGCATCGGGCTAAGTTCAATTTGTTTGGTCTTTAATAGAAATTTATAATACGCTTTT
>NZ_RYDJ01000193.1:0-1168 GCF_003970355.1 Flavobacterium bomense
ATTTTGTGAATCAAAAAAAGGCTACTACTATTCAAAATCAACACATTTGTAGATATTCCATTGGTGTTTGACCAGTTTGTTTTTTGAAAAAGCGAGCGAAGTTGCTCGGATTTTGATCGCAGAGTTTTATGGCGATTTCGGAGATATGTAAGTCTGAATATTTTAGTAGGGTTTTGGCTTCTAAAACCAGCATTTCTTTCAGTAAATCTTGGGCAGTTTTATCGGTACATGTTTTGACACATTTATTCAGATAATTAGGTGTAATGTTCAGTATTTTCGCGTAATCTGAAATGTTTTGGTATTTGTAGATGTGTTGTCCTAAGGCGTTTTTATAACGTTCGGTAATTTCAAAAAAAGAGTTTTTTGTTTTCTTGTTTTGAAGCGGAATTTCTTTTTTTAGGGCTTCAAAAATCACCAATAAATTATAAGAAACGAGGTTTTTATTGGCTGGGTTTTCTTCTTTGTACAATTCTAGTAATCTATTCAAAATAGACTCTATGTTGTTTAATGTGCTTTCAGACATCTGAATCACGGGATTCGACTGAAATTGAAAGAAGGGGAATTGTTCGCTAAGGTAATTTTTAGGTAAATAATCGAATATTTTTTCATCGAAATGAAGATAAAAACCTTCGGCGTCATCGCTAATCATTTCGTGTTGGGTAATTTGATGGGCAGGTAAAAAAAAGATAGAAGAAGGACCAAACTCATATTTGTTTAGTCCTTTGCTTCTTTTTGAAATTCCTTTTTTTAAAAGTATAAAATCATGTACTGTTTTACGATGGGGTAAAACCTGAAAACTGGATTTATTAGAGATATCTTCCAATCGATTGATGTGATATTCTTGATGAACCTGACTAGACATAAAGGGTCTCCAAGTTGTGGTATGAGAATGAAAATTATTCATTTCAGAAGCTATCAGCGTTGGGATGTACTCTTTAGTAGTCATGCTATTTTTATATATTTTTATAAACTTACAAAAAAAATTATTCAATTATCGCTACCGCTCTTGTCCAACCCTCACTGGCTCCTTTTATTTTTGCAGCAAAACACGCCACTTTAAAACCAAATGGAGGCAGGGCTTCTAAATTAGCCAATTTCTCGATTTGGCAATATTCTTTTTCAATGCCAACATAATGGGCTTGCCAGATAATTCCCGGACTGGGATTGT
>NZ_RYDJ01000194.1:0-1167 GCF_003970355.1 Flavobacterium bomense
ATATGAAAATGGTGAATTTAGCTTTATAACAAAACCTTTTCAGCCTGAAATATTAATAAATAAAGTTAAATTTTTTATTGAAAAACACCAACAGGAAGTTGCTTTATATGAGTTGAATGAGGAGTTACAAAACTCAAATAAAGAGTTGGAGGCATTCAGCTATTCTGTGTCTCACGATTTACGGGCACCTCTTCGCGCGATAAACGGCTATGCCGAAATACTCAATGAAGATTATGGGTCTAAACTGGATGATGAAGGGAAACGCATTATAGATATCATCCGCGATAACGCTACTAGAATGGGAATCCTGATTGATGTCCTACTTTCGTTCTCACGGCTTGGGAGGAAAGAGATTCAGATGACGGAAATTGACATGAATAAGATGACAGAAGAAGTGATGGTTGAATTAAATAAATCAACAACACATAATGCAAAAATAAAAATTGGCAAACTGCATGAAGTGAAAGCTGATTACGGTTTGCTTCGTCAGGTAATGATTAACCTAATCTCAAACGCAGTTAAGTACTCTTCAAAGAAAAAAAATCCTGTTGTGGAAATATCGTCGGAAGAAAAGAATGGTGAAATTATTTTTTCGGTAAAGGATAATGGGGCAGGTTTCGATATGCGATATGCGGATAAATTATTTGGCGTGTTTCAGCGCCTGCATTCGCAGGATGAGTTTGAAGGAACGGGAGTGGGACTGGCGATAGTGCAACGAATAATTTCCAGGCACGAAGGCAAAAGTTGGGCTGAAGGAACAGTGAACGAAGGAGCAGTGTTTTATTTCTCAATTATAAAAAACTAAAAAACTATGAATCACGAAATAGAAATTCTTTTGATAGAAGACAACAAGAACGATGCGGAATTAACCATCCGCGCACTGAAAAAAAATAATCTGGCAAACAAATTAGTGCATCTGAAAGATGGTGCAGAGGCAATTGATTTCATATTTGCGGAGGGAAATTATTCCGGTCGGAAAGTTGAAAATATCCCCAAAGTAATATTACTCGATTTAAAAATGCCAAAAGTAAACGGCATTGAGGTGCTTAAAAAAATAAAAGCAGATGAGCGCACAAAAAAAATCCCTGTCGTAATACTCACTTCATCCAAAGAAGACCCCGATATTCAGGAATGTTATCGTTTGGGAGTGAACAGTTATGTGGTGAA
>NZ_RYDJ01000195.1:0-1166 GCF_003970355.1 Flavobacterium bomense
AGGCTGTTTATCTATTGCCAATAAAAACGAGCTTTATGATGCTTTTTCAAATTTGATTAGAAACGACGACATCCGACACGAAAAAGGACATATTTGTAACACTTTCGTGCAAATGAACAAAGGAGCAACAACTATTATTTTAAAACAAATTCCGAAAGATTAAATATAAAATCCCCACAATTACAACCTAAATCCCATCCTATGAAAATTTTAAAAGTCCTCTTATTATTCTTCGTCCTTCAAATGCAAGCCCAACAAGGCGGAATGTGGATTCCTTCTCTTTTAAAAGTAATGAATGAAAAAGAAATGAAAAATTTAGGGATAAAAATGTCCATAAAAGATATTTATGATGTGAATCAATCGAGTTTAAAAGATGCCGTTCCCCATTTTAACGGAGGTTGCACTTCGGAAGTGATTTCTCCAAAAGGACTGATTTTAACCAATCATCATTGTGGTTTTGATGCCATTCAAAATCATTCAACAGTAGATCACGATTATTTGGCTAATGGATTTTGGGCTTATAAAATGGAAGATGAATTCCCTAATGAAAATTTAGTCGTAACTTTCATAGTAAGAATTGAAGATGTTACCACAAAAGTTTTGGAAGGCACCCAAAATTTAACTTCGGAAGCGGAAAAACAAAAAAAAATTCAAGACAATATCACTGTTTTGAGCAATTCATTACCCAAAGAAAATTGGCAAGAAAATAAAATTAGAACCTTTTTTGAAGGCAATCAATATATGCTTTTTGTAACCGAAACTTTCAAAGATGTCCGATTGGTTGGAGCACCGCCATCCTCCATTGGAAAATTTGGAAACGATACTGATAATTGGGTTTGGCCCAGACATACTGGAGATTTTTCGTTATTCAGAATCTATGCTGACAAAAATAATCGTCCAGCAAATTATTCAAAAGATAACGTTCCGTATACACCAAAACATTTTTTACCCATTTCGTTGGATGGTGTAAAAGAAGATGATTTTACGATGGTTTTTGGTTATCCCGGAAAAACAAATGAATATTTGCCGGCAGTTGCCATTGCACAAATTGCCAACGAATTAAATCCTGCAAAAATCGAAATTAGAGATCAAGCATTGAAAGTAGCCGATGGATTTATGCGAAAAGACAATGCTATCAAAATTCAATATGCTTCGAAATACGCCAG
>NZ_RYDJ01000196.1:0-1162 GCF_003970355.1 Flavobacterium bomense
CACGAAATCTTCGTGTTTGATGTGCGTTTTAAAATCTGAAAGTGACATAAAGTAATAATCTTTCCCACTTACTTCTTCGCCACGAGCTTCACGCGTTGCTGCCGAAATAGAAAACTCTACATTCAAGTCTTCTTGCTTTAATAAATGTCTAACGATGGTGGTTTTCCCTGATCCTGATGGTGCCGAAAAAACTATTAATTTTCCTTTTTTCATTTATATTGTTTTTGGTAGAGACGCGATTAATCGCGTCTTTACGGTATCAATCAATTAATTGTGTTTACAACACATTCAAAACCTGTTCCTTGATTTTTTCCAATTCGTCCTTCATCATCACAACCAGTTTTGGCATTTGAGCGTGATTCGATTTGGAACCCATAGTATTGATTTCTCTTCCCATTTCTTGGGTGATGAATCCTAGTTTTCTGCCGTTGGCTTCCGTTCCGTTGATGGTTTCCAAGAAATAATCCAAGTGGTTGGTCAAACGAACTTTTTCTTCGGTGATGTCTAATTTTTCTAGGTAATAAATCAATTCTTGTTCAAAACGGTTTTCGTCCACATTTACTTTCAATTCAGAAATTGCAGTTTGTAAACGGTCTTTTATCGCTTGAACACGTTCTGGATCAAGAGCCAAAGCGTCGTTCATATATTGACGAATGTTGCCAATACGCAATTGGAATTCTTTTTCCAAAGAAGCGCCTTCATCTTTTCTAAAATCTCCAATATATTCCAAGGCTTCCAAGATTACTTTTTGAATTTCAGACCAGTCATTTTCGTCGATTTCTTCTCTTTCGGTTTTTAAAGTGTCGGGCATTCTGATGGCCATTTTCATCAATTCCGTTTCATCTGCATCGGGATATACTTCACGTAATTGAGCGATGTAGGCTTTCACAATCGGCACGTTCACTTTCGTCGAAGTTTGCTCGGCGGTACTTTCGATAAAAATAGAAAAATCCACTTTTCCTCTTTCGAGTTTCAAGGCAATTTGGTTGCGTAAACCCAGTTCCATTTCGCGGTAAGACGAAGGCATTCGAACGCTTAAATCCAAACCTTTACTGTTCAAGGATTTTACTTCTACTGTAATTTTTTTGGTTGGTAATTGCAAGCTTGCTTTACCAAATCCAGTCATTGATTGTATCATATTATTTTCTAAAAGAGTTCAAAG
>NZ_RYDJ01000197.1:0-1160 GCF_003970355.1 Flavobacterium bomense
ATGTTTGACCACCATTTACCAGTTTTATGTGTTGCTAGAAATTGGGTTGTAAAAGGGTTTAATCAAAGACCATTTTTGAATTTAATGAATTTTCAGAACAAAATGACAATTGAAGAATTTATGAATAGAAAATTTTCAAAATCAAGTGAAAATAATTTAGAATTTGTAGCATTAAAATTTTTAGACGGATTAGAAAAAAGTAATTAATTATGGCTACTTTCAATTATTTATGGAACAACAGACTTAAACATGATTGGTTCAGTGGATCCTTTTTTAAAAGTTGGGCCAAGCGTGTGCTAACTTTTACCGCATTAATACAAACCAACAAAAGAAGGAAAAAATTAATTAATAAGGGTGCTCAAATTTCAGAAACAGCCGAAATAGGTATAGTATGTGTTAATGGTAAAAAAGAAAATTTATCAATTGGTGATTTTAGCACTTTAGGTAGAGTCGAGATTGCCTTACACGATAAAGTAACGATAGGAAAATATGTTTGTATCAATGATGGTGTAATAATCTTAAGTGCATCTCATGATGTTTTGGATTCTTTGTGGCGTCATAAAAAGGCTTCAATTTTCATAGGCGATTATGCTTGGATTGCAACCAATGCAATTATTTTACCAGGTGTACGAATTGGAAAAGGGGCTGTTGTGGGTGCAGGTGCTGTAGTAAGTAGGAATGTAAACGACTACACTATTGTAACAGGAAATCCAGCTAAAGAAATAGAAAAAAAGAGAATAGAAGTTTTGAATTATAATCCTTGTGAATTTCTTGCCACAAATAACGCTTGGTTAAAATGATATTGTTTTCTCATCCCACATTAAACGCAAATGCAAAAGCCTTAATAAATGGTTTACATAATAATAATTTTTTATTTAAATTATATACTTGTATTGCCATATTTCCGGGTCAATTATTATTTAAATTAGGGGAACACCCTAAATTAAAAGATTTAAAAAGAAGAAGTTTAGATAGAAAATGGCAATCATTTACACGATCAAAATCGTTTTATGAATTTGGACGTTTATTGGCTTCAAAATTACATTTAGACTTTTTATTAACACACGAAAAAGGATTTTTTTGTATCGAAAGAGTATATCAAAATCACGATAAATGGGTGGCCAATAAATTAGTTCGAGCAAAAAAAGACGGCATTACGG
>NZ_RYDJ01000198.1:0-1159 GCF_003970355.1 Flavobacterium bomense
GAAAGAGTTCCCAAATAGAATAAAAGCGAACAGTTAAACTTGCTCTATCTGCCACTTTTACCATATCAGAACTCTCCTGTGTTATCAATTCGATAGTTATGTCGTGCTCTGCCAATTCGACGCAAGTTTGAGGTACCGATCGGGCTGGACCTCCTGTGCTTTTATCGATCGAATTAACTATATGTACTACTTTCATAAATTCTTGTTTTTATTATAACTAGTAAAAAAAATATTTTACATATAAAAAAATAAATTGTTACTAATATGGTGCGGTTGTACCATAAATTTTAAATTGAATTCTAAATAAAATCACCATCATTACAAATATAAAAAATCTTCTGTTTTTATAGAAAAGTGTTTCAAATACTTTCCCTTTTTACCTGAAATGTCTTCTATAATATTAAGTAATTTAATCCAGCATTTTTTTGTATAAATCGCATAATAAATAAGCCACCGTTTTGATGTCATATTTTTCAACTACGAGTTTTCGTCCATTATTCCCCATTGTCTCTAAAATTTCAGTAGAGGTATTAAATACTTTTTTTAAAGTGTTTTCTAAATTGTTAACTGATAAATCTATCCACCAGCCACATTGATGTGTTTCTAAATCTTCCCAAGGAGTTTTTCGGGTAGTAATTACAGGAACACCAACGGCTAAAGCTTCAGCAACTACAATTCCAAAATTTTCGCTGTATGAAGGTAGAATCATAAGATCGGCGGATCGTAAAAAATCCCATTTGTCTTCACCATATAAGGCTCCAACAAACCTAACATTGTCGAGGTCTTTTGAACTCTGGACAAGCGATTTTAAATACCATGACTTTCCACTACCCGCAATTTCCAGAGTCCAACCTTTTGTATCACTATTACGCCAAGCTTTTAGTAGTAATTCAATACCTTTCTTAGGATGAATACGAGATAAATAAACCATTTTTTTTGTCCCATACTGTTCCTTAGCCTTTTTTATTTCGCTTAAATCAATCCCATTTGGAACGATGCTGATCGGATTACTGAAACCCAGAGCTTGAATATTAACTGCTTCCATCTGAGCAGTAGCATGGATTCGTAAAGCACTTTGAATGATTTTTTTTTGGTAAAAAAACAGGCCTATCTTTTTTTTAATAGGATTGTTCGCAAGTATCCAGGGTTCCAGCATACC
>NZ_RYDJ01000199.1:0-1154 GCF_003970355.1 Flavobacterium bomense
GTTGATTTTGTTACCGTAGGAGGAACTGTTTCTGGTGATATTTTATCGACTGATGTAGCAGGTGGATTTACTGGTTGTTTGTTAGGATTGTATGCTACTTCAGCAAATGATGCACAACCTGAATAATTAATTTTTAAGAATAACAGCTATACGTTTAATGTCAAAGACTAATTCTTTGGCATTAAATAAATGGCAGAGTATATTAAATCTAAAAATTTAAGAGATTGATTAATTGGAGTAGACTATAAATTGAACTAAAATTTATGAAATTTAAAAATTTAAAATACTTACTAATCCTTATTTGTGTTGAATCTTCTTTTGCACAAATGCAACCTTTTAAATTGCAGGATGTAAAGCTAACGGATGGTATGTTTAAAAAGGCCCAAAATGTTGACCTGAAATACATTCTAGAACTCAATCCTGATAAATTACTCGCTCCTTATTTGATTGATGCCGGCTTACCATTGAAAGCCAATCGATATGGCAACTGGGAAAGTTCAGGATTAGATGGTCACATCGGTGGACATTATTTGTCCGCCTTAGCCATGATGTATGCAAGTACTGGAAATGTCGAACTAAAGATGCGTTTGGATTATATGGTTAATGAACTCGCTCTTTGTCAAGCAAAAAACGGCAATGGCTATGTTGGAGGCATTCCTAATGGGAAAGTATTTTGGGAACGTATCGACAAAGGGGATATTGATGGAAGCACTTTCGGGTTGAATAATACTTGGGTTCCTATTTATAATATTCATAAACTTTTTGCGGGGTTGCGAGATGCTTATGAAATTACAGATAATCAACAAGCCAAGCAAGTTTTGATTGGTTTAGGTGATTGGTTTATCGAACTCATAAAACCACTTTCTACGGAGCAAATTCAACACGTATTGGATACGGAACACGGTGGAATCAACGAAACTTTTGCCGATTTATACATAATTACAAAAGACAAGAAATATCTCGATGCTGCTAAAAAACTTTCACATCTTAAACTTTTAAATCCTCTGCTTGAGAAGCAAGATAAACTGACAGGTCTTCATGCCAATACACAAATACCTAAAGTAATTGGGTTTGAAAAAATCGCCACATTAACACATAATACTGATTGGGAACAGGCATCAGAATATTTTTGGCAAAGTGTAACTCAAACGCGT
>NZ_RYDJ01000019.1:0-68381 GCF_003970355.1 Flavobacterium bomense
TTTTGCGGACTTGTTTCATAGGCTAAAATTAAGATTATTTCTTAACTTAATGTGATGGCTAAGTTAGCATGTCCAGATGTTTAAATGGAATTTACTTTCACTAATTCATTTGTGGATCCTTTTGCGAGATTGAATTTGTTTCTTAAAATTATCATATCCTCGCTCACTTTTTTATCCAATATTTTAGCGTAATGTTGGGTAGTTTGTATATTTTTATGACCAAGCATTTTTGAATGTTGATGCTAGGATGGATTAGTAATGTTTCCGACAAAAAAGATACTGCAACAGCAATCGGAACCTATTCAGGTTTTCAAAGTATTTGTACCATGTTAGCGAGTTCATTAGCAGGTTTAATTTGGTATCAATTTGGTGCAAATGCTACATTTATAATTACTGGAATAGCAACAGTTTTTATTAGCATTTACTTCTTATTTTTTGTGAAAAATCAAACATAGACAAATTTAGGAGTGTATGGACTTTTCTTAACATTTCTATTTTTACCTTCTTATTTCCTTTTATTTATCTTCACAGGATCAGCTCTTGGAATTGGAAGTTTTGAAATTCTTGGAGGTTGGATAATCGAAATGGGAAAATATGTATTAAGGAACAAATACAAAATGTGCAATTTAGAGAAGTTTACAGACCAACAGATGGATTTATTTTAAAAGGTGGGATAAAAGTGAGATTTTTTTTTGTTTCAAATGTTGCTCAATAAGGAAATAAATTGACTTTTAATTAATCAAATATAAAATTTGCTAAAAATAAAATAAGCATTACTTTTACAGCTCAATAGGAAATGGTGTTCTTCCTAATCCAACCGCCCTAAAAAGCTGATGACGCCTGATTAATAAATTATTTAACTAATTTAATCAGGATAATTATGTCTTACAACAAACAAAAAAAGTCATTCAGCAAAACAATCCAATTTCAAGTGTTTTTTAGAAAATATCCTGCAATACCCTATATAACTAAATGGTTTTTAATCAGCTCTATAATTGGTATTTGTGTGGGTTCTGCTTCCGCTGGTTTTCTTGTTTCTTTAGATTGGGTAACCTCTTTTAGAGAAAGCCATCTTTGGCTTATTACCTTTTTACCAATTAGTGGATTACTTATCGGTTTGCTTTATACTTATTTTGGCAAGGACATTGAAGCAGGTAATAATCTATTGCTTGACAGTATACACAACCCAAAAGAAACTATTCCTTTCAGAATGGCTCCATTTGTTTATCTCGGCACTATTGCTACTCATTTTTTTGGAGGTTCAGCAGGTCGAGAGGGAACGGCATTACAAATGGCTGGAGCGATTGCAGACCAATTTACGAAACCTTTTAAACTCAATATAAATGAGCGTAAAATATTGCTTATTGCCGCTATTTCTGCTGGTTTTGGCTCTGTTTTTGGAACTCCATTAGCTGGAGCAATTTTTGGGTTGGAAGTTTTCTTAATTGGGCGAATACGTTATAATGCCATCTTTCCCGCATTTGCTTCGGCAATTCTTGCCGATTTAGTTACTAATTTGTGGCAAGTAAAACATACACACTATCATATTGATTTTATACCCCACATTTCATTACTTCCCATTCTTTACAGTATAATGGCAGGAATAGCTTTTGGCTTATGTGCGGCTTCATTCAGTAAAATTATCCAAACAACTACCACTTTTTTTAAAACTAAAATCGTTTACCCTCCACTTCGTCCATTTATAGGCGGAATTATTGTTGCATTAGCTGTTTTAATAATTGGGACTACAAGGTATATAGGTTTGGGAATTCCAACAATCTTGCAAGCATTTGATGAGCAATTACCGATGTATGATTTTGCCCTGAAAATGGCTTTCACTATTATAACGCTTTCAGCAGGTTTTAAAGGAGGTGAGGTAACACCATTATTTTTTATAGGTGCAACTTTAGGGAGTGCATTGTCCTTATTTATCCCACTGCCAACAGGACTTTTAGCAGGTATGGGATTTGTCGCTGTTTTTGCTGGAGCAACAAATACCCCTTTGGCTTGTATGCTAATGGCAATAGAGATTTTTGGTGTCGAATGCGGTATTTATGCAGCAATAGCTTGTGTGGTTTCTTATCTATTGTCAGGACATAACAGTATTTACAATAGTCAAGTGATCGGTGAAGTAAAACATTCTCAATTTGAAAATCATTCTGGAAAAACAATTAATGAAGCTAAAAATTAAAATATGGAAAATAACAGAACTATATTAAGAATAGATTTTGATTATAGTCATACGGTAAAAGAACAATCTTTTTGGAAACGCCTTTGGAGTAGTATCTTGAGTTACGTATTTTTCAAAAAATTCAATATGAAACAACCTAATCTGTTTACTTCTAAATCAGGGTATTTGAATTGCGAAACAATTAAAATTTATAATTCTGAATTACTCTCCTCGAAAAATCCGATGTGTTTAGATCTGATTGACAATGATAAGAATATCAAAATGTTTATTCAGCAAAGTAAAGAGCTGTTAGAATCCACAATGATTGTTTTAGTAAATCCAAACTCCAAAATAATAAAATGCTAGAGAAGATAAATCAAATAGACACAAAACTGTTTCTCTTTTTAAATGGAAAACACAATTCCTTTTTTGACCCCATTATGTATTGGGCGAGCCACAAATGGTTTTGGCTGCCATTCTATGTGTTTTTAATATTTATAATAATTAGAGAATTTCATAAAAAAAGTGTTTACATACTAATTGGTATAGGAATATTAATTACTCTTTGCGATCAGACTGCCTCTAATCTTATAAAAAGTTCAGTGAAGAGGCTAAGACCATCTCATGAGCCGGCATTACAAAATCTAGTTTATTTAAGTAAGGCTGGACCTGGAGGAAAGTATGGTTTTATTTCTTCACATTCTGCAAATGTTTTCGGTTTGGCCACCTTTTTAATTTTACTGTTACCTGCAAAATATAATTGGTTAAAGATAATTTTATTGTTTTGGGCAATCCTTGTCGCTTATAGCCGTATTTACAATGGCGTACATTATCCACTAGATGTAATAGTAGCTATGTTTTTAGGAATATTTTATGCTATTATAATATATTTTTTCTTGAATAAAATTTTAATTACAAAATCAAATGAAGTTGTTTAATTATATTTCTAAAACCGTTTAGGTACTTTCTTTACTCAATTTATTTACTAATGCAGCAAGTAAAATGCTTTACCCAACAATGCCGATTTATTTAAAAACAATCGGATTTTATATTGTATTAATCGGTGTTTTTGGAAAATTTTGCAGAAGCTTTGGTAGGTTTAAGCAAAGGATATTTCGGAAAATTATCGGACAATTCCGGAAAACGTGTTCCGTTTGTTCAACTCGGTTATGTTTTAAGCACTATTTCAAAACCAATGATGGCAGTTTTTACTTTTCCGCTTTGGATTTTCTTTGCGCGAGCTATTGACCGTTTCGGGAAAGGAATTCGCACTGGTGCAAGAGAAGCTATTTTATCGGATGAGGCAACATCAGAGAACAAGGGAAAAATCTTTGGTTTTCATCGATCAATGGATACTTTTGGAGCAGTTATCGGGCCAGCATTGGCATTAGTGTATCTATACTTTTATCCACAGGATTACAAAACACTTTTTTATGTCGCTTTTATTCCTGGGCTACTTGCTGTATTGGCTTCCTTTTTTTTGAAAGACAAAACGAAAGCCTATCCAATAGAAAGAAAACCGACACCTTTTTTCTGCTTTCTAAATTATTGGAAAACAAGTCCATTACAGTATCGAAAATTACTAATCGGGTTACTGGTATTTACCTTATTCAACAGTTCCGATATTTTCTTGTTACTAAAAGCAAAACAGGCAGGATTAAATGATACAGCAGTAATCTGGGTTTATATTTTTTACAATTTAGTTTATGCGCTTTGCGAATTTCCAGTAGGAATTTTTGCAGACAAAATAGGATTAAGGAAAATGTTTGTTTTTGGGCTTTCTTTATTTGCAATCGTATATTTTGGGATGGCTTTTAGTACTAATATTTATGCTATTGCAATGCTGTTCTTTATTTATGGAGTTTATGCAGCAGCAACTGAAGGGATTTCCAAAGCTTGGATTAGTAATATTTCCGACAGAAAAGATACTGCAACAGCAATCGGAACTTATTCAGGTTTTCAAAGTATTTGTACCATGTTAGCGAGTTCATTAGCAGGATTAATTTGGTATCAATTTGGTGCAAATGCCACATTTATAATTACTGGAATAGCAACAGTTTTTATTAGCATTTACTTCTCATTTTTTGTGGAAAATAAAAAAACGAAAATTAAATCGCATAAAGAAAATAAAAAAGCCTCGTTTATTCCGAAATTTTAGGACTTTTAAGAGAGGTTTATTTTTGATTTGACTTTTTTGTAAAATTGTCTATAAATGTTAAATTTCATAAGGTTTTTGATGTGAGTTGTTTATATTTTATTACACAACTTCTTGGATTAAAGATCAATTTCGATGTGGATTTAGCATTTCAAGACTTTTTTCATTCAAAAAGGAAAACAGGTAAAAAATGCTGATTGGATTCTCAATCAGCATTTTTTTTAAACATTAAAAAACAAACTCAAGCGTAGTATAAAAAGTTCTAGCATCCGAAGGAATGATTCCGGGACCTGGATAACCGGTCGCTCTTCGTGTAAAATAACTATTGTTAGTAAAATTGGTGATTCCAGCTTCCAGTTTCCAGTTTTTCCATTTGTAGGAAGTTGAAAAATCAGCTACGTAATAAGCCGGAATTTGACCAAAAATGCCATACGTATTGTCATTTGCATCTGTTTTACTGTTGTTTGCTTCCGTAAATTGAGAAGATACATAGGTAAATTGTACACTCGAAATAAAATTTTTATATCCAATTCCTGTCCCCGTTTTTATATTGTATAGCGGCACGAATTCCACTTTATTCCCTTCAATATTAGGTGCGTCCGATTTTAAATATTCCGAATCTGTAATAGCGATATTGGAGAATACATTCCAAACAAAGTTCTCTTTTTCTTTGAAAAAAGTTTTATTCAAACTCCAATCAAACATCGTTTCGAAACCATAAGTTACGGCAGTTCCTATATTGTCCCGAAATCTTACAATTGCCGCTGAACCATTGGGGTTTCTGGTTTCATATTCGCCTATTTTGTCATCATAATACAATCCGTATATACTGGCATCAAAAGTTACTTTATCTCCTAATTGTCCGCGTACTCCGATATCTGATGTATAGCCTTTTTCGTCCGTAATATTTTCATCAATCACTTGACTTGGGCTTACGGTTCGAATATCGTTGAATGTTACCGAACGATAGTTTTGTGAAATATTCCCATAAAACTCTATTCTATTCAATGGTTTATAACTTAATCCTATACCTAATAAAACAAAATTTCTGTCTTTTATATTATTCTCAAACTTGGTTTCATCTAAAATTACATTTCCGGCTAAATCCAGATTTATTTTTCGATAAGAACCTTCTGCTTGTGTTTTTATTTTTTCAAATCTAAAACCAGGTGTTATTGAGAAATTATGTGTTATCTTAAATATATTTTCTCCAAAAACAGATACATTCAAGTTGGGATACGTATAGTTGGATTGATTTTGATAAAAAGGGAATTCAGTATAAGCAACGTTAAAATTGGCATCACTACCCGAACTTCCCGGACCTTGAATTCCTGAATTTTTGGATTGATAATATTTGGCTCCAATTAAAAAAGCACTGGTATTTTCTTTTATTTTGTACCGTTTTAAAAATCGTGCTTCTGCTCCCCAATTGACAAATTTACCTACTATTAAATCTCTTTCCGTTCCTACTACATCAGGATTAGAAACCCTATTAGAACGATAACCAACTGCTTTTCGACTAGCATCTAACCCAAATAATTGCAATGAAAAATCGGCATTAGCATTAAATTTATGTTTTAATCGCAATGCATATAAATTCCAATTTACAGCAAACCAATTTCGGGTTCTATTGCTTTGTGTAGGGTTTTCGTTAAACATCACATCAGTTAATCCGCCGGCTTGTTGGGCTAAATAATTAAAATATGTGTAGTCAAAATGCAATGATGTTTTATCGTTGAGCTGATAATTTAGATTTCCAAAATAGTTTTTGCTTTCAAATTCAGAATTGGTTCTAAAACCATTTCCTTGTTTGTAATTATAAAAGGTGTAGTAACTGAATTTATCTTTTGTACCGCTTAATGAAGTAAAATTGGTAAACAAACCATAAGATCCAATGGTATTTCTTGTTGCGAACTCAAATGGTTTTTTGCTGGGTGTTTTTAATTTAAAATTAACTAATCCACCAAATTGCGTTCCGTATTGTAAAGATGCTGCGCCGCGAACTACTTGTATTTCTTCTAATGCTTCGGTAGGTGTGGCATAATAACTTTCAGGATAACCCAGAACATCAGCACTTATGTCATAGCCGTTTTGACGGGTATTAAAATTCGATGTTCTGTTTGGATCTAATCCTCGTCCACCAATACTTAATTGCAAACCGCCATCGGAACTTTCGTTGATTGTTAATCCTACAACTTGCGCGAATATTTGACGTGCATTATTGGTTGCCTTGTTTGCCGTTAGTTTGTTTAATGAGATTACTTCGGTTTTCTTTCCGGCATAAATGGCCGTTTCATCAATATCTTTTAATTTATTGAGTGCAAATATTTTTTCCTTTTGTGTATTGATAACTACTTCCGAAAGGTTGGTGATTTTATCCAAAACAATAACAATGCTTTCATCAGATGTTGAAACTGTTTTTTCTAAAACAGCATAGTTTTCTTTGTAAAAAACAAGTTCATAACTCCCTGACTTGTCTAATTCGATTGAAAACTCTCCTTTAGGATTAGATAAATATTTAGTCCCGGAAGTTTTATTATATACTTCAACGAAAGCTAGTATTCTACCATTGTCAGCTTTAGTTATTCCTGAAATTTTATATTGGGAAAAACTATTTATGGTAAATAATAAAAGTAGAATGCAACTAAAATCCTTTAATTTCATCGTTAAAAGGTAATATCCACGTTTTGTGTTTGAAAGTTTCATTTTCTTTGGCTAAATTTATTATTGGATTGATATATTTTTGACTTAATCTTCCGTTGAGAGCAACGTAGCTTTGTACTCTGACTTCGGGTTCTTGAATGCCTTTTTTTTGGTAATAATCATGTAAAAAATGTGCGTATTCCAAAATAAAATCCGGTTGGAACGACATTTGCTTTTCCTGAAAAGTGGTTAAAAAATGACTGTTATTTATCATTATATTTTCTTTCGTTTTCGCATCGGTAACAATAAATTGGGTATAACCGGCTTTTTCCATAAGCATCACGCGCCACGAAAACCGAAAACCTTCTTCTGTCCAAAATAATTCGTCCGGAAACAATAAATATCGAAAAGGAAACAGTAACTGAAAAGCTAAAAAACAGGTTAAAAAGGCTATTTTTGTTTTATAAATCCCATTGAAATTCTGAATTTTTTCTTTTCCGTTCTCAAAAACAGTTATACTGAAATTGAATAATTTTGAAATAATTTTTAAACACTTTTTATGAAAATCTGCATCAAAAAAGAGTAATGAACTTACAATCATTATATACGGAAAAACACCAATGGGGAAAAGAATTTTAGTCAGAATATGAAAGACTACCACTAAAACAAAAGCAAATAATCGGGTTCTCTTATACAGTAATAAAAAAGGAATACTTAAATCGTAAATCATCCCCGTCCAGCTAAATACATAGTGCACCCAATTCTCGTTTAATAAAGAACCAATTAAGGGTAAATTTGAATTATTGGGCAACCAGATTTTGAGCGGCATCGCTTCAAA
Organism: Flavobacterium bomense; assembly: GCF_003970355.1. Lineage (NCBI taxonomy): Bacteria > Pseudomonadati > Bacteroidota > Flavobacteriia > Flavobacteriales > Flavobacteriaceae > Flavobacterium > Flavobacterium bomense. Next base: position 7,807 of record NZ_RYDJ01000019.1, read on the forward strand.
AAGCCAGTCGGAATTGAGTTTTGCCAAGCCTGCATAAAAATATACAATACCTAACAACAATTTTAAAATATCAATAGTCCAACTCGGGATTTTCTGATGGGCAATTTTAGGGTTCCTATAGGCATCAATTGAAAAATAGGCATTTGCCGGTAAAAATATCAGTATAAAACTCACAACCGTAATAAAATAATAATGGTTCAGGTATGTGGTTTTATCCATAAATTCAATGTAGGTAAAGCTCAGGAAAAAGGTAATGATCGATAATTTATATTTGTATCCAATGGCTACAAATAAAGCAGCTAAACCTGAAATAAGAAATAATAAATAGGTATAATTCCCTAGCGGTTTAACCCACTCAAAGCCATAATACGTAAAGTGAAATTGGGGTTGGATATAAAATTTATCAATCCAACCATAACTTACAAATCGTATTAGACTTAAAACCATCATAAAGCCAAACGCTAGCCTAAAAAAAGCTAGCGTTGATGCCTCTGAATATTTATTTAGATATTTTGTTATACTAAAACCCATAATTAATCGCCATCGCCATCTACATAATCAATAGTGATATTTAATGCTTGCATCATATCTAGTTTTGTGTAGATTACATTTTGCTGTAAAGCATCATAAGCGGCAATCATTTTTGAATTATCAGTATTTACTTGCTGAGAAAAACTGTTGTTAAGTGAATTGTTTACTGTATAAATAGTAGCAAATTGATTGTTTATAATATCACTTAACTTCTGATTGTTTCTAATAGCATTTAAAAAATCTAAATACGTTTTTAGACCTTCGCCAGTTGTAGTACTATTGAAATGTTTTCCATTAAAAAAATCTTGTTGTGCTTTTATTGAAACATTCAACAACTCTTTAGAAATATCATTTTTATAATACCCTTCTACTTTTTCTGGAAATTTGGCGCCACTTGAAAAAACACCTGCTGGAATTCCTAATTTACCCGTACGAATATCTTTTTCAAGATTTTTTACAAACAAATTTGTTGTTTTATTCACTGAACTACTTACCGAAGTCCCATTGTTAGCTATATAACTATTTCTAAATACTGAATTCCAATTGATTACAACTGCATCAGCATTAGTTTTTAGTTTGCTAACAACAACTGTTAAATACTGCTTGTAATTTGCAGCATTTGCATTTGTAGCATAAAAACCAACAATTGACGCATCATTTGCACCCAATCCATTTACTAAATAATCCAATGCCGGAAAACCTTGTTTGTCAAATTGAGACAACAATTCCAGATTATAAGTTCCGGATGAAATATTTGATTCTATACCGATTGTATTTGTTGGATAGGTATTGGAAGCCATATTAAGATTAATCTCCTCCGCTTTACCCAAATTATACATTGATATATATTGATATGCCTTGTAAGCCTCTAACCAAGAAGTTCTTAGAATTTGAAGATTTGCTTCAGTTGGAGTTGCAACAAAAGTATTTGTGCTAGTTACCAATATTTGTACTTTCGCTTGATAATTTACATAACTTGGAACAATAATATTATCAGCCCAGTTGGTTAAAAGTGCTTTTCTATCGAAATTATCCCCGTCCGTATTGTTTTCACCATCATTTGATGAGCAAGCTAAAAATACGGCAACAAAACTTAAAACTAATAATATTTTTTTCATATTCTTAAAAATTTAAGCAAAAGTACAAAAGCAAGAGGGTTAATTTCTCTTACTTTGTTTTTTTACTGAATTAATTTACTGTTGTAGCTTGAGCAACTGTAAACCCAAGTTTTGTTGCAATTTGTGTAGATATGGTATCTAATTTTGCTCCTAAAGTATCTATAGCCCACAAACCGTTTGTTCCGCTTACCATAGAAGCTAGCATTGTATCTACCTCTACTTTTGTAAAATATGGACTATTTGTTCCTGGTTTATTTGTATAACGCAGTGACATAATAAAGCCGTAAGCTTCAGATAAAGCGTGGAAAGCTTTTGCTCCCTTATCAGTTGCTAATTTACCTTTTCCTTCTTGTAAATAAAATACAGCTCTCACTGCAGGAACTATAGCTAACTTTGATTTGATAATATCAATTTGAGCGTCACGAACTTTATAATCATTAGCTACGATTGCAGCTCTACCTTTACGGAAAGCCAAGTCAATATCTGCTTTAAGAGTATTAAAATCAGTATCGGCATTAACTTGATTGATATAACTACTCCAGAATTTAAAAACATTTGGAGTAACCGTTAAATTATCTGCACCATAAATATAGCCATAAGCTTCATCCCAATTATGCTCCATTTCAGTATAACTCTTTCCAGTTAACAATACTTTGTTCGTGTTGTCAACTTTATTAGTACCGCCATCAAGCTTGTTTAGACTTAAATAATTATTAGCTATTTGATCCATAAAGCAAGCCCCCATCATTCCTTTTAATAATACTTGTTGTGGCACTAATCCATTTGCTGCAAATAAGCGCTTGCTTGTTCCATCTAAATAAACACCTGCAACACCCGCAGAAGCAGTTGCTCCTTGACTAGCAGCATCACCATTGTCAAATTGGGTTTCAAATAAATCACGAACACTTACTTGTTCAGCTATTGAACCACCACCAAGATATAATGAAAAATAATCTTTTGAAGCAGCCGTTTTATCTTTTAATTGTTTCCCTGAAGCGTTTAAACCTGTTCCAGTAAAACGGTTATTTACATTAGCATACATGTCTGATAGTACTGCATCATCAGCGACAGTTCCGTTTGTTGCGGCTGTACTAAAATATTTCCCCATCTCATCAAGCATTAATAAACGGCTCGATTGCCCTGAATAATCTACAGAAGTTACGGCGTTTCTTTCGAATGTGTAAGTTGCCGGAACAGTATAATTATAGGTTTCTTCAATTGGTGCGTTATCATCATTTGAACATGAAGCAAACGCTAATAATAAAATTGGGAATGCGGAAAGAGATAATTTTTTAAAGTTCATTTCAGTTAATTTAGATTGAATTAAAATAATTTCCTGCAAATATAAAACCTAAAACTTAACAAACAAATTTTTTATTTAAATTTATTCTAAATAAAATTTAACGCTTTAACAAGCAAGAGGCATCCCAATTACTGATGAATATGCTAACCCGATAACTAAACTAGGTATTTATATCACTTGTTTAATGATTTTTGATATTTGTAAAATTGACGAAAATGCGACTGAAGAATTAGAAACATTATCGCAAGAGGTTAGAAACTACATAATAGGAATTTATAATACAATAAAGAAAATATGAAACCTCCCGCTAAGGGTGACTGTTGTGCAATTCATTTCAAATTATATCTACTATTTCTTTTGCATAAGTTCAATTTCTGCGTGCTGCTGTTTCATTTTTTCATTATATAGTTTTTGTCTTTTTTCGAAAGTGACTTGTTGCTGTTGGAGTTCTTTGTTTATTTGGACAAGTTTTTTTTTCAAAGCCAGAGTTTTATTGTGATTATAAATCAAGAGAGCCAATAATGATGTAATACTTAAAAAATAAAAACGATATTCCAATATTACATATTTTAGTGTTGAAATTGTTTTTGATAACATATTTTAAGAGTTTAAAATGTTCTTTTGGGAAAAATCAGGGACTAAGATAAATGTACTAAAGATCGCAAAAGAAAGGCTGTTTTCTTGCAACGTATATTTATATCTGAGCTATTTATGATGTTTGCCTTTCTCAGATAGTAATTTTAAAAATATTTTTTAATTGTCTAAATTGAACTATATTTTCTATGCATATCATGGGATAAATTAGACTAGCAAAAATTCTAATTAGTCTTATTGATAATTTTATCATTGTTGTAGATTGCCATTTTGTTTCTTAAAACCATCATATCCTCACTTACTTTTTTATCTAGTATTTTGGCGTAATGCTGGGTTGTCTGTATATTTTTATGACCAAGCATTTTACTTACGGTTTCAATTGGTACTCCATTTGTAAGCGTTACAGATGTTGCGAAAGTGTGTCGAGCCATGTGAAAGGTTATTTCCTTTGGAATATCGCATAAGTCTCCAATTTCTTTAAGATAGCCATTCATTTTCTGATTGCTCAAAATAGGTAAAATGCTGTCTTCATTTAAACATTTAGGATGGTTGGCATATTTTTGAATGATTTCTTGGGCAATTGGCAGCACTGGAATTTTTGACTTGGTATCTGTTTTTTGGCGATTTTTGAAAATCCATTTTTCGCCATCGATGCCTATTGCTATGTGGTCTTTCTTTAGTCCTTTAACATCGATGTAAGCTAAACCGGTATAGCAAGAGAATATAAATATGTCACGAACTAATGATAGGCGCTCGGAAGAGAATTTTTTAGAATAAATTCTCTGTATTTCTTCTTCTGTCAAAAAATCTCTTTCCACTTCTTTCATTTTACCTTCATACCGGCTACAGGGGTTTTTATCCAGCCAATCATTGTCTAAACAGATTTTAATTATTTTCCTGAAATTTCTAACATATTTCACAGCAGTATTGTTATTGCATTTTTTAACGCTTCTCAAGTAGAATTCAAATTCAGTCACAAAAGCATAATCAATTTTATCAATTCGAATATCAGACATTTGATATTTCCACATTATAAATTCCTGAGTATGTTTCAATGAAATTTTAAAACGTTCTAATGTACCATAAGCGTAGCCATTCCCTATAAGTTCTTCTATTTTATCATTGTGGTTTTGATAAATCGGAATCAACATTCTTTCTCGTTGATGGGTTCCTAATATTCTGGATTTGAAATTCTCCAGGGATAAATCTTCATTTTTATGAAGTAACTCCATTTGAATATTAAAAACTTTAGATTTCATCAAATCAAGATAGTTATTTAATGTTCTAGCTTCTTCTGAACTACCTTTCATTTTAGATAGTTCTGGTGACCATTTGCTTTTTTCAATGAATTTTTTGGAACTGAATTCTAAACGTTGCCCGTCAACTGTTAACCGAATATAAATTGGTAATTGTCCAGTTGCATTAGCTTTTGTAGTTTTTGCATAAATATGCAAGGTGATTTTTGCTTTCATGGTAGTGACCTTTTAATTAGTATTCAATTTAATTTTCTAATTGATAGCAAGCAAGATGTACATATTCTGAACAAGTAGTAAACTTGTTGTTAGTACGACTGTTTGCTGGACTTAAGAAGATTTAGCGAGACCCTAAATTTTGAAATTTGAAGGGTCTCGATTTTGTCCCTTAAGAATTAAGATTGAATGAATAATTTGAAGTATGCCCAAAAGAAAAAACCCTATAAATCATAAGATCTATAGGGTTTTGAAACCATTTGTTTGTAAACTTGTGGGCGATGAGGGGTTCGAACCCCCGACCCCCTCGGTGTAAACGAGGTGCTCTGAACCAGCTGAGCTAATCGCCCTAAACAATTTGGTTACTTTCGTTTCCGTTATTGCGTGTGCAAATATACGCCACTTTTCTAGATTTGCAAGTAAAAACCAAAAAAATTATAAAATTTCTGCTACTACAAAGGTGCTTCCACCAATGTATATAAAATCAGTTGCTCCGGCATTTTTCAGTGCGGCATGATAAGCTTCTGAAACAGAATTGTATACTTGGCCTTTTAGGTCAAAGCTGGCCGATTTTTGTTTTAGAATTAGAACATCCAGCCCACGAGGAATATTGGGTTTGCAGAAATAATAAATTGCTTTTTTAGGAAATAAAGGCAGGATTTCATTTAAATCTTTGTCATTTACAACTCCCAAAACAATATGTAATGCTTCAAAAGTTTGTTTTTGGATTTGATTCAACACAATTTCCAGTCCATTTTTGTTATGTGCAGTATCGCAAATAACTTTGGGGAATTCTCTTAATTGTTGCCACCTTCCCTGCAGTCCGGTATTTTTCACCACATTCAATAAGCCGGATTTTACATTTTCAGAAGTGATTTTAAATTCGTTCTGATTGTTTAAAACGGTGATGGTTTCTAATACTGTTTTTTTATTGTGCCTTTGATAATCGCCAATTAAATCAGAGGGATAGGTTTCTGAAATTAAATCAGCAGCAAAATAGATTTCCGAATTGCATTCTTTGGCTTTAGCCAAAAAAACAGGTCGGGTTTCAGGAGTGTATTCTCCTATTATCACGGGAAGGTTGGGTTTGATAATTCCCGCTTTTTCAAAAGCGATTGATTCAAGTGTGTTGCCCAAAAATTGCGTGTGGTCCAATCCTATATTGGTAATCACCGAAACTAATGGAGTGATAATATTGGTAGCGTCTAATCGTCCGCCCATTCCCACTTCTATAACAGCGATGTCTACTTTTTCTTTGGCAAAATAATCGAAGGCTAAACCAACGGTCATTTCAAAAAAACTCATGTCATTGGATTCAAAAAAATGTTTGTGTTCATGGATGAAATTAGTAACAAATTCCTCGGAAATATCCTTTCCACTAATTTTTATACGTTCCCTAAAATCCTTTAAATGTGGGGAAGTGTACAAGCCAACTTTATACCCAGCTTCTTGAAGTATGGATGCCAACATGTGCGAAGTAGAGCCTTTTCCATTAGTTCCCGCAACATGAATGCATTTTATTTTTTCTTGAGGATTGTCAAGATGTGCTGTGAGTAAATGCGCATTGGTTAAATCTTTCTTGTACGCCGAGGCGCCCTGAAGTTGGTACATCGGGAGCTGGTTAAACATCCAATTGGTGGTTTCCTGGTAGTTCATTTTTGTAATAAAATAGTAATTGTTTGAAATATTTTTCGTTTTTTTTAGTTTAATAGTACATCGAAAAGTATCTTTAGTGCAAAATTGAAATAATTTTTAGAATTAATGATTAAAATACAATAATATTATATGTTTAGTTTTATACAATTACAGGCCGACACGATTACCAACGCTGCTTCAAACGTAGTTATTGAAAAAATTGCTTCAAATGCCGAAATATCCACTTTAGGATTCCTTTTAAAAGGGGGCGTGTGGCTTATCCCAATCGGGATTCTATTATTTTACACTTTTTATCTTATTATAGAACGCTATTTGTATATCAATAAAGCATCAAAAATTGATACTCTTTTGATGCGCGATGTACGTGATAATCTTAATTCAGGGAATCTTGATTTAGCTCGATCTATTGCAGAACGAAATAATACGGCTTCAGGAAATATCATAAAAGAAGGAATCCTGGTTATTGGGCGACCAATTATTGAAATTGAATCTAATATGGATCGTGCTGCAGATATCGAAATAGGAGAAATGGAAAAGCAGTTAGGTCACTTAGGCCTTATAGCCGGAATCGCACCTACGTTAGGGTTTGTTGGAACTATTTCTGGAGTAATTAAAATATTTTATAGTATTTCAGTTACTGAAAATATTAGTATCGGTAATATTTCCGGGGGATTGTATGAAAAAATGATCAGTAGTGGTGCGGGCTTAATCGTTGGTATCATTGCCTACAGCGGATATCATATATTAAACGGCAAGATTGATAATTTTGCTTTAAAAATTCAAAAACAAATCCTGGAGTTTGTAAATATTATTCAAAGATCGTAACATGTCTATAAAACGAAAAAGAAGATTTCATGCTGAGGTAGCCACATCGTCATTAAGTGATATTATGTTTTTCCTGTTGTTGTTTTTCTTGATTATATCAACGTTGGCAAATCCTAATGTGATCAAGATGACCTTGCCAAAAGCTCAGGCGAACGAGAAAACAAATAAGCAATACATTAGTTTATCTGTCACTGAGGATAAAAAATTCTACATAGACAAGCAGGCGGTTTCCTTTGAAGAACTCGAAACAACCTTGATGTCTAAGATGAATTTAGAGAAGGACCAAACGGTTATTGTTCGTATTCCATTCAATTTGCAAGTGCAAGACTTAGTTGATGTACTGCAAATAGGAGTCAAAAACAATTTGAAGTTTGTGATTGCTACCAGTCCAAAGTAATACTGTCATTTTATTTACAGGATTATTTGGGCGTGACCGTAATAGAAAAAGGGGCTAATCAGCATAGTGTTGATTAGCCCCTTTTTCTATTGCGGTCGGGCTATCCGCAGTACTTCGGTACTTGCTACTATCCCTTACGCAAAGTTGTATCTCTGATGTTACGCAGTTGTCATTACTTTATTCCTCGCAATGATAAAAAGATACGCTTCCTAATTGCTCTAATTCAAATTGAAATTGTAAACAATTTTACCGACTTGTTTTTCCGGGGCATCGCTGCTGGCATCCCATCTCGTGCTCATTGCTGCAATTCGGGCTTGGTCTAATAAACATTTTGCGGTATTCGTGGTTCCTCTAACACCAGCAACGGCATTTACTGTCCGTCCGGATCTGTCTACAGATACTTCAACTACAACTTTGCCTTGTTCATTACACGTATATTTTGGTGCGGGTTTAGAAACAGCTTTTCTGTTTCCTAACGAATATCCCACTCCGCCGCCAGAGCCACTTCCGGTTCCACCCCCGCTTCCGGAACCATAGCCACTGCCAGTTCCTATTCCGCTTCCAGTACCGTTTCCGCCGCCTGTTCCTCCTCCAGAACCACCCGTTCCATAATAACCGTTTGAACTCAGGCTTCCGTTTGCTTTTCCTTTGTTTCCGGCTACTTTGTCATCGCCATCTCCGCCTTTATTGGAGCCTTTCATGAAACTGGATAAAGCATTATTGGTATTGTTAGAAACTTTAGGTTTTACAACTACTGGTTTTGTTGCTTCTTTTATAACTACTGTTGGTTTTTTAGTTTTTTCTTTTGTCGGAATCACAACACTTTCTTCAGTGCTGTTTTCCTGAGATAAAATAGCTTCCTCTGGAGTTGATTTAGCAGGCGTTTGTCTGGTTTGGTTTTTTACCTCCAAAACTTCGCTTTTATAATTCGCACCCGAACCTAAATCGCTGTCGCCAAAATTTACTGTAACGCCACCACCACCGCCGCCACCAGCAAGTTCATCCATGTTTGCAGGAGGCCAGAAACGGATAAAAAATAAAATTAACAACATTGTCGCATACAAAAGAATGGATAGTGCTAACGATTTCTTTTGATCTGATAAAATGGTGAAACTCATTTGTGTTTTAAATTTAAAAAAGTGTATTACTAAAAAACGTTGAAAAGTACTAAAAATTGTTAAGAGTAAAAAGCTACTGCCGGAATATAAATTAGGATTGCTTCGCTTAAAGTCAGAAATGTGAAAAAGGATCAAACAGATTATAAAATCTGATTAATCCCAGTTCCGATAAACATTAAAGAAGAACCCGTTGGGTGTAATTAATAGAAATTTCAATTAATTCTAAATAAAAAAATTGAACCTCATAGAAACATAGAAAAAAAGAGTCATATAGCCCAATTCTTGAGTTCACCTAGCCATGGTTTTTACTAAAAAGTGAAACGCCTTCCATAAAGTAAAAATCTATGTTTCTATGTGGTTAAAAAATTAAACAAATTGAATTACACCCAACGGGTTAAAGAATACGATTGTATTTTAAGTAAGCTGCTTCAATGCTATTTCAAAAGCAGTGGCGCTTATATTTGTTCTACTTGGATTCAAATTATGCGCTTTTTCAATCGCTTTTTTAATAATTTCTGAAGTGTCTTGAAAAATAGCTTCATCCGTCATTTGTACTTTCTTTTCCATGAAATAAGCAAAAACACGAGCCATACCACAATTAGAAATAAAGTCAGGAATCAAACTCACTTTATGATCTACATCTTCCATAATTGGACCGAAAAATATTGCTGTGTCAGCAAAGGGAACATTTGCACCACATGAAATTACTTCAAGCCCATTTGCAATTAAGCTGTCAATTTGAGATTGAGTGACTAATCGCGAGGCGGCACATGGAGTGAATATTTCAGCACCGATTGTCCATATTTTTTGATTGATTTCTTCAAAAGGAATCATGTTTTCGGCCACCAGTTTGTTTCCGTCTTTGGCCAAAAATAAAGCTCTAATTTCTTCAAAAGTGAATCCTTCTTCCTTTATTAATCCACCATCTCTGTCGATAATACCAATTACTTTAGCACCCATTTCGGCTAAGTAAAATGCGGCAGCTGAACCGACATTTCCAAAACCTTGTACGATTGCTTTCTTTCCTTTTACATCGCCACCATAAATCGTGTAATAATTACGAACGGCTTCGGCAACGCCATAACCTGTAATCATATCAGCAATAGTATATTTTCTGGAAACATCTGGTGAGAATTTTGGATTTTCAATCACTTTCACCACACCCTGACGCAATTGTCCAATTCTGTTGATTTTATCTGCTTCTGTCGGTTTGAAGTGACCGTTGAAAACGCCTTCTTGAGGATGCCAAACGCCACATTCTTCCGTCATGGGAATTACTTCATGAATTTCATCCACATTCAAATCGCCACCGGTTCCGTAATAGCTTTTCAATAATGGAGAAACGGCTTTATACCAGCGTTGTAAAACGCCTTTTTTTCTTGGATCATTCGGGTCAAAATTAATTCCAGATTTAGCGCCGCCAATAGCTGGCCCGGAAACCGAAAATTTCACTTCCATGGTTTTTGCCAGAGACAACACTTCATTCATATCCAGCCCTTTTCTCATACGAGTACCGCCACCGGCAGCGCCACCACGTAGCGAATTGATGACTGTCCATCCTTCAGCTTCAGTTTCAGCATCTTTCCAATGGAAAACTATTTCAGGTTCTTTATTTTCGAATTTCTTTAATAAATCTTTCATTTGTTGCGATATATTTAATTTTGGCAAATATAAAAAATAGAATAATGTGAAATCTGTATTTTTAGTTTTATTTTGGAGAATAAATAATTCCCGAACTGTGATCTGATTTTGCACCTGTAACGCTGCTCAATACATTTATTTCGCCTCGTAATTTTAAAACGCCGAGTAATGCAAAAATCAACGCTTCTTTAAATTCCAGAATTTTAGTTGATGGAATAATAATTTTCATTTCCGGTAAATGACATTGAATGCGCTCCATCAGAAAATCATTGTAAGCGCCACCGCCAGTTATGAAAAGGCTTCCTTTTTTATTGGGTAAAGCCACCGCAATTTGCAGCGCCACGTGTTCCGTGAACGTGTGTAATTTGTCTTTTATGGGAATGGAATAGCTTTCTATAATAGGTAAAACGGTTTCTTTCACAAATTCAAAACCCAACGATTTAGGATGTTTCTTTTGGTAAAAATCCAACGCATTTAATTCCTGTACTAAATCTTTGTTGCAAATTCCTGTTTTCGAAATACGGCCTTTGTCATCATAATCTAATCCCAGTTGATTGGCATAAAAATTCAAAACAGTGTTTACCGGTGAAATATCAAAGGCAATTCTTTTGTTGTTTTGTTCAAACGACACATTCGAAAAACCGCCTAAATTCATGCAATACTCGTATTCAGAAAATAAAATGCGGTCGCCAATAGGAACCAAAGGGGCACCTTGACCTCCCAATTGCACATCCTGAATTCTGAAATCACAAACAACCGTTTGGCTAATTAAAGGGGCAATTTCCGGCAAATTTCCAATTTGAAGTGTGAATCCGTTTTGGGGTTGGTGCAAAATAGTATGGCCGTGGGAACAAACGGCATCGAGATTTTTTATTTCATGTTTTTCGATGAAATCAGAAATGATAGCAGCCAGAAGTTGCGTGTAATCTTGGTTTAATTTTTCGAGAGCAGTTTCAGAAAAACCGACAGCTATTTTCAATTTGTTTAACCAATCAATGCTATACGGAACTGTTTCGGATTCCAGGATTTGAAAGTCCCATTCATTGTTTTTGACAGTAAAGACAATATATGCCAAATCTACGCCGTCCAGTGAAGTTCCGGACATGACTCCTATAATTGTATACTTTTCTTTAAACATTGGCTAAATTTACGAAATCGTTTGAAATCTAATATTTAATAATTACTTTTGACGACAAATTTAAGAACATTTAATTTACAATAAAAATATGGATTTTAATCTAACCGAAGAGCATTTAATGATTCAGCAAGCGGCACGCGATTTTGCAAATGCAGAACTGTTAGCCGGAGTTATAGAAAGAGACGAACATTCAAAGTTTCCTACTGAACAGGTGAAAATGATGGCTGATTTGGGTTTCATGGGAATGATGGTGGATCCTAAATATGGTGGATCCGGTTTAGATAGTATTTCGTATGTTTTGGCTATGACCGAAATTTCAAAAGTTGACGCTTCTGCGGCAGTAATTATGTCGGTGAATAATTCATTAGTTTGTGCTGGTCTTGAAAAATATTGCAATGAAGAACAAAAAATGAAATATTTGGTTCCGCTTGCAAAAGGGGAAGTAATTGGAGCATTTTGTTTGTCAGAACCAGAAGCGGGTTCAGATGCCACATCTCAAAAAACAACGGCAATAGATAAAGGGGATCATTATTTGTTGAATGGGACTAAAAACTGGATAACCAATGGTTCTTCAGCGTCAACCTATATTGTAATTGCTCAAACAGATATTGAAAAAGGACATAAAGGAATCAATGCTTTTATCGTAGAGAAAGGTTGGGCGGGTTTTGATATTGGACCTAAAGAAAAGAAAATGGGAATTCGTGGTTCAGATACGCATTCTTTGATGTTCTCTGATGTGAAAGTTCCGAAAGAAAACCGAATTGGAGAAGATGGTTTTGGGTTTAATTTTGCTATGGCAGTTTTAAACGGAGGACGAATAGGGATTGCTTCCCAAGCATTAGGGATTGCAACCGGAGCGTACGAATTAGCATTGAAATATTCTCAAGTGAGAAAATCTTTTGGAAAGGAAATTTTCAAACATCAAGCGATCGCTTTCAAATTAGCGGATATGGCTACTCAAATTATGGCGGCAAAAATGCTAGTTCTAAAAGCAGCTTTTGAAAAAGACGAAGGGAAAGATATTACGCAATCGGGTGCTATGGCTAAGTTATTTGCTTCTCAAACGGCAATGGATACTACAATTGAAGCTATTCAAATTCACGGCGGAAATGGATATGTAGCTGAATATCATGTGGAGCGAATGATGCGGGATGCTAAAATTACTCAAATTTACGAAGGAACTTCTGAAATACAACGAATTGTAATTTCAAGAACATTAGTTTCATAATTATATTGCATACTATTTTACAAACCCTTTCAAGTTATGATTTGAAAGGGTTTTATTTTTCAAATCATTTTTTCAATACATTTACGGAAATTTTTTTTTATGTACGAAGATTTAAAATATTGGTATTTGCGCGATCATAAATTATTCCGGACGTTGAGTTTTGGACAAATCAGGGAATTGTGTATCATCACCGGTTTTAAAAAAGCACAGAAAGGCGAAATTATTTATTTTTCTTCTTCGGATTTGCCAAAAATTTTTCTTCTAAAAAAAGGGAATATAAAAATTGTGGCAGTTGATGAAGACGGCAATGAAACAATTAAAGATATTATTCAAAAAGGAGATTTATTTGGGGAACTGGCTTTGGAAGTCGACAGCCACTCTAATGAATATGCTAAAGTACTTTCGGATGATGTGGCTATCTGTAGTTTTCTAATGTCGGATTTTGAAAATTTATTATTGCAAAATCCAAGTCTGGCGTTGTCTTACACCAAGTTTGTAGGATTAAAGATGAAACGCATTAAGAACAGTTATTCTAATTTGATTTCTAAAGACGCCAGAACCAGATTGTTTCAGTTCCTGAAAGATTGGGCAGAGAAAGAAGGAAAAAAAATAGGTGATAAAGTAGTTATTGAAAATTACCTGACCCAAAATGATATTGCCCAAATTATATGCACTTCGAGGCAAACAACTACACAATTACTGAATGAAATGGAAACGAATGGTACTATTGTTTACAGCAGGAGAGAAATTATTATAACGGACATCAGTGCATTATAATTAATTTAGTGGAACTGTAACATAGCCGACAAATCAGTTCGAAATAGTACAGTAGTTTTACAACTTAAAAATGTAACACTATGAAAAAAATAATTTGTCTGGCCTTATTTACAATTGGATTATCCGCTTATGCTCAAAATAATTTACCAAAATTAGCCACAGAAATCGCTCCATTGCTTATTGGAGAAAAAATTCCTACTTTTACTTTGAAATCTGTAGAAAATAAGGATGTTAATGTAACGGAATTAATCAGTAAGAAAAGAACGGTTTTAGTTTTTTACCGTGGTGGTTGGTGCCCGTATTGTAATGCTCATTTAGCCGCTTTGGCCGAAGCCGAAAAAGAATTGTTGGATTTAGGATATCAAATTATCGCAATAAGTCCCGATGCTCCAAAAAGCTTGAAAGGTACAGATGATAAAGAAAAGTTAAATTATTTGTTATTGTCAGACAGTGCAGGTGAATTGTCGAAGGCGGTTGGGATTGCTTTTCAAGCACCAGAAAATTATAAAGCCATTCTCAATAAAGATTCTGAAGGAGTAAATAGTTCTTTTTTGCCTGTTCCGGCGGTGTTTATTTTAAATGTAAATGCGGAAATTGAATTTGAGTACATCACTCCAAATTTCAAAAACAGAATTTCAAATGATTTGTTGATAGCCGTTGCAAAATCGTTAAGTAAATAATCATGAAAAAGGTACTGTTTGTTCTAACCGTTTTGTTTGCTTTTTCTGGCTTTGCACAAAACGACAGCAAACGAATGGATCATTTTAATCTTGAAAAAAATGTGGCTATTCAAGGATATGATCCTGTGGCTTATTTCAAACAAGGAAAAGCAGTGAAAGGCAAAAAAGAAATAACAGCATTGCATGAAGGCGTGGTTTATTATTTTTCGATGCCAGTAAATAAAGACTATTTCTTAAAGAATTCTTCAAAATTTGAACCGCAGTACGGAGGTTGGTGTGCTTTTGCGATGGGAGATTCTAATGAAAAAGTGTCTATAAATCCGGAGACTTTCAAAATAAAGAATGGGAAGTTGTATTTGTTTTACAATGCTTTTTTTAATAATACATTGAAAAGCTGGAACCAGAATGAATCTGGATTGATGATGAAGGCCGATGTAAATTGGAATAAAATAGTGAATTAAAAAAATAGAAATCATGAAACTAAGTAAGTCGAAAGTTTAAAAGTCGTAAAGTCAAAAGAATTAACTTTAAGTAAAACAACTTTAAATCAGATTGTTACATAATTTTATCCTGATTTTAAAATACGACATTATACCATGGTTATTACTTATCTCTGTTTTTCTGATTGCTGAGATTTACGACAGCAGTAATTTTAGTCCAAACGCTGTACTTCAAATTTACGGGGAGTGAAGAATCGGTTTCTGTTTTTTCTACTATGGGGTAGAACCTTATGGACGAATTGGCACTGGAATTGCCGAGTTGATTGTGGTAATTTTGATCTTAATACCAAGAACTTTCTTGTTTGACGCTGTATTGGGTTGCGGAATTATGGTTGGTGCGGTTTTTGCCCATCTGTTTGTGCTTAGGCTTGAAGTTAAAAATGATGGTGGGACACTTTTTATTTTGGCTCTAATTGCCTTTCTTTGTTGCGCTACTTTAATTATTAATGACAGAACTAAAGTGATGAATTTGTTGAATTAAAACGTAAATATGCTACTACCTTCTATTAATAATAGTTTAAACGAGCTGATTGATTTGCTGAATCAATTGTCGCAAAAAGAATATTCAAATTCTTGTGCGGAATTAAGTAATGCAACTATTGGGGAGCATACCAGACATATTCTTGAAATGTTTCAGTGCTTAGAAAATCAATATGATTCAGGCATTGTGAATTATGACAAAAGAGAACGAAATGCCCGTATTCAAACGGATACGACTTTTGCTATTGAAAACATCGTCTTGATTCAACAAAATTTAAACAAGAAAAACAAAAATATCGAGTTGTTGCAAGTTATTGATGGAGAGGAAATCCGAATTGAGAGTAATTATTTCAGAGAATTACTGTATAATCTAGAACATTGCATTCACCATCAAGCACTTATAAAAGTAGCTATTTTACAATGTGAAACAGTAATCATTGACCCTAATTTTGGAGTTGCCCGATCTACCATCGAATATAGAAATCAATGTGCACAGTAAGTTTTGTAGCAACGAATGATACAATTATCATTACCTCCAATCGGGATGAAAAAACAGTAAGACCCAGTGCAATACCTCCAAAAAGTTATACCGTAAACGGGAAAAATATTATTTTCCCAAAGGATCCAAAAGCAGGAGGAACGTGGTTTGTGGCTAATGCTGACGGAGTAATTTTGGTACTTTTAAACGGTGCGGATGAAAAGCATGAAGTACAGCTCCCATATCGAAAAAGCCGTGGCTTGATTGTTTTAGAGATGATCAGTAGCTTATCGCCAAAGGATTTCTGGAGCGAAATTGATTTGGAAAACATTGAACCTTTTACATTAGTTTTATTTCAAAACAACGCTCTTTTTCAATTGCGCTGGAACGGAAAAAAGAAAGAAACAATATCTTTAGACATACGTAAAAACCATATTTGGTCTTCATCAACGTTATATTCATTAGCCATGCGTGAACAGCGTTTGCAGTGGTTTTACACTTTTATGAATGAGAATCCTGAAATTTCCGAATCAAAAATGCACGATTTTCATCGCTACACCGAAGAAGGAAATGATGAAAATGGTTTGGTTATCAATAGAAATGACGAAATGAAAACGTTGAGCATTACACAAGCAGTTATTGAAAAAAATAAAGTTGCTATATTGCATTACGATTTGATTGCGCAACAGGATTTTTCGACCTCATTTATCACCGTTTAATACGTACACATTGACCCGAGTTATGACGAACAGGCGAATCAAACTATTTTTTTATAAAGTTACGCATTGGGAATACTGGCCTTTCCAGATTGTGTATATTCCAATTTATTTTCTTTGGTCCTATTATTCCATCAAGGCAAAATCTATTTTTTTCTTTAATGCGTCTAATCCAACCATAAAAAATGGCGGTTTTATGATGGAGTCCAAAAAACAAATCTACAATTTGATTCCACAACACTATTACCCAAAAACGGAATTAATAAAAGAAGGAACTACTCTTGAAGAAATTTTAAAGACGATTCAAGTATCAAAAATAAAATATCCTTTGATTGCAAAACCAGATATTGGACTGCGAGGCTCCGGAGTCAAAAAAATTAACAATGTTCAAGATTTAAAAGAATATGCTGAAAAAGCAAATTTTGATTATGTAGTGCAGGATTTAATTCCGTTTGACAATGAAGTCGGGATTTTTTATGTGCGTTATCCTCATGAAAAAACCGGTAGAATTACTGGAATTGTTTCTAAAGAATTTCTGATTATTACCGGAACCGGATTCTCTACCGTAGAAGAATTAATCAAAGAAAATCCGCGATACGAACTGCAATTAAAGGTTTTGAAACAAGAATACGGAAAAAAACTACTCGAGATTCTTCCAAAAGGAGAAAAATTGAATCTGGTGCCGTATGGGAATCATGCACGAGGTGCAAAATTCATTGATGGAAGCCATTGGGTCACACCAAAATTGACACAGACTATTAACGAAATGTGTTTGCAAATTCCTGGTTTCTACTTTGGGAGAATGGATGTGATGTACAATACTATTGAAGAATTAGAACAAGGATTGAACTTTTCAGTTGTGGAGCTGAATGGAGCTGCAAGTGAGCCCACCCATATTTATGATCCAAAAAATTCTTTGTTTTTTGCATGGAAAGAACTTGCGCGTCACATTACCTACATGTACGAAATAAGTGTGGCAAACCATAAAAATGGCACTCCATATTTAGGGCATAAAGAGGGGATGAAAGAATACAGAATGCATCTGAAACAAAGCTATAAAATTGTAAATTTCTAAAATAATGAAGGCATTAAAGAACATTTTTGTTGGTTTTTTAGTGAGTTTTATCGGCTCGATACCCTTGGGTTATTTGAATGTTATTGGTTTCGAAATCTATTCAAAGCTAGGAATGAATAGCTTGTTTTTCTTTTTATTAGGAGTGATTTTCGTAGAGATGGTTGTGATTTATCTCACTTTAATTTTCGCAAAGCAATTAGTAAACAATAAAAAATTAATGAAAATTATTGATTTTTTTGCCGTTCTCTTTCTGTTGATTTTAGGGTATTCTTTTTATGCTAATTCTAGTCAAATAATGGAAGAACAAGGGATTTTAGAGAGTTATGCTATGTGTTCTCCTTTCCTTATTGGTGTATTGTTGAATTGTATCAATTTTCTTCAAGTGCCGTTTTGGACCGGCTGGAATCTCTATTTGATAAATGGGGATTATATTTCCATTGTAAATAAGCTCAAACTGTATTATATTGCAGGAACTTTGGTAGGCACATTTTTTGGGATGTTAAGTTTAGTTTTAATATTAAATACCTTATCTAAAAACACAACCAGTTTTTATCAATATGTAATGCCAGTAGTAATTCCGTCATTTTTTGTGGTTTTGGCTCTTGTTCAAATGGGTAAAGTCTACAAGAAATATTATCGAAATAAAACCCTTTTATAAAATAGAAATCTCAATATCATGAAAAAAGCATTCCTATCTCTTTTTTTAATTTTCTTAGGTTGTCTGTCAACTCAAGTTATTATTGCCCAAACAGCTAGTAAGACGCAAAAAAACCCAGTTGATATTGACTATAAAGTATCAGAAAATGACGTTGCTAAAACATTAAAATATTTAGCTTCGGATGAACTGGAAGGAAGGGAAACCGGAAAAGAAGGAATGGTAAAAGCGGCGGATTATTTAGAGCAGTTTTTTAAAGACAACAATGTAAAACCTTATTTCAAATCGTATCGCGATACATTATCCACTTTTAAGGGAACCGCTTTTAATATCGTCGGTTTTGTTGAAGGGAACGATCCGGTTCTTAAAAATGAATTTATAATGCTAAGCGCACATTACGATCATATTGGCTTGGATAAAAAAGGAGTGAAGGGAGATTTTATAAACAATGGTGCCAATGATGACGCTTCAGGAACAACTGCAGTTGCTGAAATGGCAAAATATTTTAGCATAGCCAAAAACAATAAGCGAAGTATTCTTTTTGTATTTTTTGCAGGAGAAGAAAAAGGGTTATTAGGTTCTAAGCATTTAGCCAAAAAACTGAAAGCGCAAGATTTTAAATTGTATGCTCAATTCAATATTGAAATGATTGGTGTGCCAATGAAAAGAGCGTATCTAGCTTATATTACTGGTTTTGATAAATCCAATATGGCAGGTAAAATCAATGAATATACTGGAAAAAATACGATTGGTTTTCTTCCAAAAGAAGCCGAATATAAATTATTTTACAGATCCGATAACTTCTCTTTTTATGATGTTTTTAAGGTGCCTTGCCAATCAGTGAGTACATTCGATTTTGAAAATTTTGACTTTTATCATCATGTTTCGGATGATTTCAAAGCGATGGATATTCCTCACATGACTTATTTTATTCAAGAATTATTACCCGCTGTAACGCAAATGGCAAATACGCCAACACAAGAAATCGTATTGCTTAAATAGTTTTAGAAACCGGCTGATTCATATTATACGCTAATATAGAATAGTCATTATTATTGAACTGAAAACCCCCAATAATGGTCCATTTCAGTTTTTCGGTATGCGCTTTCATAGACGGGATATTTATTTTATTGATAAATGTCAAACCCAACGCATATTTTTGTGCCATGTGTATTCTCATGAATTCAAACAATGGTTTGATCAATCCCCTGCCACGGTATTCCTTGTGAATGCAAATGGGTCCGTATTGAAAACTATTTGTTGTGGTGATTTTAAAATCTAAAAAGTGTAATTCAGGAAACAAGGAGCTCATGTAATTGAAAATGGGCCATTGTTGGAAAAACTCCCAACTTCCTGCAAAAATGTAAGCAATGATTTTGTTGTTTTTCTTGGCAATAAATAATTCTGATTTTTGAATAACTTCGGTTAATTGTAGTATTGAAAATGGCGTAGTAACAAATCCAGAAATTTTTTCTTCTTCGGATAAATTTACTACAAGATACAATTCTTGTAATACCAATACTCCATCAATGTCACTCATTTTTGCAGTTTCGAATTGTATGCTTTTGGTCATTTTTCTTAAAATCTGATGTTAATTTTGTTTGGCAAAAATAAGTAAAATTCCTGAAATTTTTAATTTTTATTGTACTAACAATCCTTTGCCTAAAGCCTTACTTTTTTGTCGTTTTTGTTTATTTTTGCTACATGAAAAATATTATCATCACGGGAACGAGTAGAGGAATAGGATTTGAATTGGCATTGCAATTTGCCAATGCGGGACACCAAGTACTAGCCATATCCAGAAAGATTCCTCAAGCTTTATTGGGCAACGAGAATATTATCTGTCTTTCAGTTGATTTGTCCAATGAATCTGAATTAGTGAAAGTAAGTGATTTCCTTTCTAAGTCTTGGAAACAAATAGATGCAGTCATTCATAACGCCGGAAGTTTATTGTTGAAACCTTTCTCAGAAACGACTCAGGAAGATTTCGAAAACATCTATAAGGTCAATGTTTTTGGAGTGGCTAATTTGACTCGAATTTGCCTGCCTTATCTGCAAAAAGGAAGCCATGTAGTAACCATAAGTTCTATGGGTGGGATTCAGGGAAGTTTAAAGTTTGCCGGATTAGCGGCGTATAGTTCAAGTAAAGGAGCCGTGATTACGTTATCAGAGTTATTAGCCGAAGAATATAAAGACCGCGGGGTTTCTTTCAATGTTTTGGCTTTAGGTTCCGTGCAAACAGAAATGTTGGCAGAAGCTTTTCCGGGATATCAAGCGCCAATATCAGCGGGCGAAATGGCGAATTATATTTATGATTTTACTTTAACTGGAAATAAATATTTCAATGGTAAAGTGTTGCAAGTTTCTTCTACGAATCCTTAATTTATAACTCACGTCTATTTTGAGCGAAACCTTAGCCAGATTTATTCCAGAGCATGCGGTAAAACCCGTTTTTGAACTTATTGTTGCTAATCAAGTGCATCTTAAGATTGTCAACGAGCGTCAGACACGTCATGGTGATTATCGAAAAGGCTTAAACGGGAAGCATGAAATCACGGTAAATTCAAATCTCAATAAATACAAGTTTTTGATTACGTTGATTCATGAAATATCGCATTTGGTTGCGTTTGAAAAGTTCGGCAGAAATATTAAGCCGCATGGGGACGAATGGAAATATTCTTTTCAACGGTTGATGATTCCTTATATTCGACCAGAAATTTTTCCGAATCATTTGTTGCCTTTGTTAGCTCGACATTTCAAAAATCCTACAGCCAGCAGCGATACTGATGCTACTTTGGCATTAGCCCTGAAACAATTTGACCAGCAAAATGACAAAAACTATGTATTCGAAATCCCGTACGGTAGTGTTTTTAGGATCCAAAACGGAAAGATTTTCAAGAAAATTGCGATCAGAACCAAGCGTTTCGAATGTTTAGAAATGAGTTCTGGAAGAACCTATTTATTCAACCCAAATGCTGAGGTAGAATTATTGAAATCCAGTTAGTTTTTTACGCTTTCAAATACGCTTCTCGTACTTTTTTGAATAAATTTGAAGAATAAACAAAGGCGACAACAGCCTCATTATCGGTTCTGAAAATTTCTTCTTTGTTTCCTTCCCAGGCTTTTAAACCATCTTTCAGGAATAGAATTTTCTCCCCAATTTCCATTACGGAGTTCATATCATGTGTATTGATAACCGTTGTCATGTTGTATTCTTCAGTGATTTCTTTGATAAGATTATCAATCAAAATAGCTGTATTTGGGTCTAAACCAGAGTTAGGTTCATCACAAAATAAGTATTTGGGGTTGTTTACAATGGCGCGGGCAATAGCAACGCGTTTTTGCATTCCTCCTGAAATTTGCGAAGGGAGTTTTTTATGGGCGTCAGTAAGATCGACTCTTTTTAATACAAAATCTACGCGCTGCTGAATTTTTGCTTTATTGTCTCTAGTGAACATTTTTAATGGGAAGCCAACATTTTCAGCTACAGTCATGGAATCAAATAAAGCACTTCCTTGAAAAACCATTCCAATTTCAGTGCGAAGTTCTCGTTTTTCGTCAGACGTTAATTCCGAGTAAATTCGACCATCAAATGAAATTGTTCCAGATTCTGGAGTATGAATGCCTAAAAGACTTTTGAGCAAAACTGTTTTTCCGGATCCACTTTGTCCAATAATTAAATTGGTTTTTCCGGTTTCAAAAACCGTAGAAATACCTTTAAGAATTTTATTTCCACCAAATGATTTTTCTATGTTTTGTACTTCTATCATGATCCTAGTAACAACTGTGTTAGTATATAATTGAATAGTATTATGGAAACTGATGTCCAAACAAAAGAAACGGTACTGGCTTTACCTACTTCAAGCGCACCGCCCTTCATATAATAGCCATGAAAAGAGGGGATTGTGGCCAGTAACATGGCAAATATCAGTGTCTTTATGAATGCATAAACAATGTGGTACGGGATGAAATCCATCTGTGTGCCATTTATAAACTCAGTACTAGAGATAAAACCACCATAAACGCCTGCCATCCAGCCTCCCAAAACTCCCAGAAACATAGCAATTCCTATTAAGAATGGGTATAATAATAAGGCGATTATTTTAGGAAAAACCAAGTAATTTAAGGAGTTTACACCCATCACCTCTAAGGCATCAATTTGTTCGGTAACCCTCATGGTTCCTATACTGGAGGTAATAAACGAACCCATTTTTCCGGCCATAATCACGGAGATAAAAGTGGGTGCGAATTCTAATATTACGGATTGTCGTGTCGCAAAACCGATAAGATATTTTGGAATTAATGGGTTAGTTAGATTTAAAGCAGTTTGTATAGCAACTACACCTCCAACAAAAAAAGAGATAAAGGCAACAATACCAAGAGAGTCAATGATTAGGTCATCAATTTCCTTGAAAATTAAATTTCTCATCACAGACCATTTGGTCTGTTTATTAAAAATTTCTCTCAGCATTAGGAAGTATCTTCCTATCTGTGTTATATATCGAATGAGCATCATAAGTTTTGCGAATATGGGCTAAATTACAAAAATTGTAAGGAGTTATATCTTTCAATTTAGCAGTTTTTGATTTTGGAAGCTAAAAAAGCTTTTCCTTCATTTTTTTTAAACGATATTTTCTAATGAATTTTGCTTGTTCTTCTGTAACTAATAATGGAGTTTTAGCTGCTTTAGCTTTCCAATAACCGCTGATGTAATCTACAAATAGTAGCGGTTTTTTCTTCATTATTGCCAGCTTTGCCGAAGCGATGGAAGTGATTAAAAAGCCGTAGCCTAAAGTATAAAATGCTTCGCCTTGTTTGTAACGTGCAGTTTTATTGTAATTAGCGCCAGTTGGTTTTAGGTGTTTTACCAGTAATGAAGTGTCCGTAATGACTTTCCATCCGTAAAATTTACATAGTAATTCATCTACGGTGTCCCAACCCATTGCCGGTTTTAAATTACCTATTTGCTCGAAGCATGCTTTTCTATAGGCTTTGAATGCGCCACGAATATGGTCTTTGTCAGTAAGATTTTCCAGAATCCATGTGCCATTTTTTTCGATATAAGCAAATCCGCCTGCCATTCCTATTGTTGTATCTTTTTTGAAAATGTTTAAAATAGTTTCAAAATAGTTGTTGGGCAGAATTAAATCGGCATCCAGTTTCACGATTACGTCATAATTTTTATCTAATGTTTCATAACCTTTGTGAAAAGCCTGAATAACTTTACTTCCCGGCAAATGAATTGCTTGGGAGGTTTTTGTGACCAATGTGATAAACGGATTTTCTTTGGCGAAAGCCATAACTATTTCGGCCGTTTTATCAGTAGAATTGTCATTGACTACGACTACTTTTTTGGGTAAAATGGTTTGCGAAATCAAAGAATTTAGCGTTAAAGCAATAAATGCTTCCTCGTTATGGGCCGGAATAACAATGTAATAATTCATTTAAAAATTTTTAGATTTTAGATTTTAAATTTCAGATTAACGATTTGTTGCAAGTCGTTAATCAGAAATCAGAAATCAGAAATCGTTAATCTACAATCTTAAATCTATTTGATTTTTTCAGCGTAAACAATATAATATCGGTTGGTAAACTTTCTTAATAAGGGACGAATTCCAAATTTTTTAACGGGATTGGTCCATTTTTGCCGGTCTATTATTTTCCAGCCTGTTTTTTCTAATAGCCAATCGAGTTGCCAGTCTTCAAATTCATGGTAATGCCTATCCCAGGGGTCTGTTTTACTGCGGTAAGCTGGAGAAAACCACAGTCGCAATGGTATAGAAATAAAAAGTTTATCCGATTTTATTTCGCTTAAAATAGTGAAAGGATTTAGTAAATGTTCAAAAATTTCGAAAGCGGTTACAACCTCTTTTTGTTCTCTTAAAAATACGGATTGGTCTTTGTCTAAGTCTTCTCCGGCTGTGTTTGTAACTGTAAATCCTTCGGATTTCATGATTTTAGAGAAAGGGTTTTCAACGCCTAAGTCTAAGATGGTCTCTGAGGAGGAGACATGTTTTTTTAGAAATTCTAAAGTATGTTTGAATCTTTTATTGGGAAACGTTTTTTCGTACATGTTTTTTTGATTTGTCCGCTGGGGAACGAAGGCACAAATATAGTAATAAATGTGTTTTTGAAGATTGTTTTTTAGCCCGGATGGCAATGAAAATCCCGGAGCTTCAAAATGTAGTTTTTCAAGGTGCAAAAAGCGACTAAAAGAAGCTTTATTGCACCTTAGAAAAACAAGTTTTGTAGTGAGGAATTGTAATGGACAGCCGGATTAGCTCCTGATTACAATTTCCTAAAAAGAATTAATATCGGTAAATAAAGGCGTTGATGTTCATTCCTGCTCCAACAGAGGCAAAAATCATAACATCTCCTTTGTGTATTTCCTGATTTTCTATTTTGCCTCGGATGAGCAGGTCAAAAAGAGTTGGAACGGTAGCAACACTGCTGTTTCCCAGTTCATGGATGCTCATGGGCATGATGTCTTTAGGAACTGATCTGTCGTATAATTTGTAAAAACGCTGTATGATTGCTTCGTCCATTTTTTCGTTAGCCTGATGGATAAGAATTTTTTTGACATCATCAATACCTAGTCCGCTTTTGTCTAAACAACTTTTCATGGCTGCAGGGACATGATTTAATGCAAATTCATAGATTTTACGTCCGTACATTTTTATGTAGCGAATGTCCGGATCTAAATCAGGATTGTAGGATTTTCCAAAGAATAAATAGTTGGCTTCGTCATTTGCATAGGTTGCACTTTCATACGCTAACAAACCGGTGTCATCATCTGAAGCTTCAATGATAGAAGCGCCGGCACCATCTGAGTAGATCATGGAATCCCTGTCATGCGCATCGACTACTCTGGAAAGCGTTTCTGAACCTATAACCAAGCAACGTTTTGCCATGCCGGATTTGATATAAGCATTGGCTTGAAGTACGCCTTCGATCCATCCGGGACAGCCAAAAAGGATGTCGTATGCAACACATTTTGGGTTTTTTATTTGTAGCTTGTGTTTGACACGTGTGGCTAAACTTGGAAGCATATCGGACTGGCTTGTGCCGTATTTTACATCGCCAAAGTTATGAGCAAAGATGATGTAATCTATTGTTTCAGGATCAATTCCAGCATTTTTTATTGCTTTTTGAGCGGCAAAAAAAGCGAGATCGGAGGAGTTTAAATGATCCTCTGCATAGCGCCGGTGTTCAATTCCGGTAATGCCCTTAAATTTATTAATGACTACTTCGTTTGGATAACCAAAAGCGGTTCCATCCTCGTTTAAAAAAACATGTTCGCCAAAATCTGTATTGCTTATTTTTTTCTCAGGAATATAACTTCCTATTCCAGCTATTTTTATTTTCATTGCGTTAATTTTCCAAAATTTATGCTAAATTAATCATTAAAAAATTAGTACAGTCACAATATTTACTATGCATGCATATAATTGTGAAATAATAATTTATTGGCTAAAATATTAATTTTTTTATTGTAAAAGGAATGTTTTGATGCGATTTTTATTTCTTACTTCTTTTAAGTTAAAAAAACTGCTTTTTTATTTTTTTTATCAAAAGATTGCTTCTGGTCAGATAATTTTTTTGCGCAAAAAAAATGTCTCGATTTCTCGAGACATTTTGTAGTGGTTTAACTTTCCATATAGGCTTCAATTGGTGCGCAGGAACAAACTAAGTTTCGGTCTCCATAGGCATCATCTGCTCTTCGTACGGTTGGCCAGAATTTATTCTCGGCAATATAATCTAATGGGAAAGCGGCTTGTTCCCGAGTGTAAGGAAAATTCCAGATATCAGTAGTTAGCATGGCTAATGTGTGGGGCGAATTTTTCAAAACATTGTTTTTGTCTTCTAATGTTGCGTTTTCAATTTCTTTACGGATTGCAATCATGGCATCACAAAAACGATCCAACTCTTCCAGGTTTTCACTTTCTGTAGGTTCAATCATTAATGTTCCTGCCACTGGGAAAGAAACCGTAGGTGCATGGAAACCGTAATCCATCAAGCGTTTTGCAATATCAGTAACTTCAATTCCTTTTTGTTTGAAAGGGCGGCATTCTAAAATCATCTCGTGTGCGGCACGACCCATTTCTCCAGAATACAACGTATCATAATGACCGTTTAGTTTCTCTTTAATATAGTTGGCGTTTAAAATGGCATATTGAGTAGATTGTTTCAACCCTTCGGCTCCTAGCATACAGATATAGCCGTAAGAGATCAAGCACACTAATGCGGAACCCCAAGGTGCTGCAGAAATTGCTGTTATCGCGTTTTCTCCACCAGTTGGAATTACAGGATTAGTAGGTAAAAACGGCACTAATTGTGGTGCAACGCATATAGGTCCTACTCCTGGTCCGCCGCCGCCGTGAGGAATCGCAAATGTTTTATGTAGGTTCAAGTGACATACATCAGCGCCAATAGTTGCAGGATTTGTCAATCCAACTTGCGCATTCATATTCGCACCATCCATGTATACTTGGCCTCCGTTATTGTGTATCAATTGTGTGATTTCTCTAATGGCACTTTCAAAAACTCCATGAGTCGATGGATAGGTTACCATCAAACAGGCAAGATTGTCTTTGTGTAAAACTGCTTTTTCGCGTAAATCTTCTACGTCAATATTTCCGTTTTCCAATGTTTTAGTTACCACTACTTTCATTCCTGCCATCGCTGCTGATGCAGGATTTGTTCCGTGCGCGGATGATGGAATTAAAGCAATGTTTCTGTGGTGATCTCCTCTTGACTGGTGGTACGCACGAATCACCATTAATCCGGCATATTCGCCTTGAGCACCTGAATTAGGTTGTAATGTTGTTCCTGCAAAACCAGTAATGACGTTTAATTGGTTTTCTAATTTAGCCAACATTTCCTGATATCCTTGCGCTTGATCAAGTGGTGCAAACGGGTGAATATTGTTCCATTGTGGCATGCTTAACGGCAACATCTCTGAAGCGGCATTCAGTTTCATGGTACAAGACCCTAATGAAATCATCGAGTGATTCAACGCTAAATCTTTTCGTTCTAACATTTTGATGTAACGCATCAAAGCTGTTTCTGAGTGATGTTTATTGAAAACATCGTGTTGTAAAAACGTTGATGTTCTGTTTACGTTTTCAGGAAAATGATTGGTTTTTGATAACGTTTCAATCAGTGTAAGCGGAGTCCCATTTGCAGAAGCGAAAACAGCAATAATTTTATTCAAATCAGCAATGCTTGTCGTCTCGTTTAAGGAAATTGAAATCGTATAATCATCAATGTAATAGAAATTAATTTCGTTTTCTTCTGCAATTGTTTTTACTTTTTTAGCGTCAGCCTTGATGACAATGGTGTCAAAGAAAGCAGTGTTCATTTGCTGGAAACCAGATTTTTCTAATGCATTAGCCAATGTCGCTGCTGAAGCATGTACTTTATTTGCAATATATTGCAATCCTTTTGGTCCGTGATACACGGTATACATTCCGGCCATAACGGATAATAATACTTGAGCGGTACAAATGTTAGAAGTCGCTTTATCCCGTTTGATGTGTTGCTCACGGGTTTGCAACGCCATACGCAAGGCGCGGTTTCCATCCGTATCAACTGTCACGCCGATGATTCTTCCTGGCATACTTCTTTTATATTCGTCTTTTGTTGCAAAATAAGCTGCGTGCGGACCACCGTATCCTAGCGGGATTCCAAAACGTTGTGTTGTTCCAAGAACAACAGCAGCGCCTATTTCTCCGGGAGGTGTCAGTTTAGCCAAACTCAAAATATCAGCGGCAACAGCTACTTTTATTTCGTTTGCAGCTGCTTTAGCGATAAAGGCAGTATAATCATGTACTTGCCCAAATTTTCCCGGATATTGAAGGATTGCTCCAAAATAGTCCGATGAAAAATCGAATGTTTCATGGTTTCCTAGTACTAATTCGACACCAATTGGCGTGGAACGTGTTTGTAAAACGGATAAAGTTTGGGGTAGTATTTCTTCAGAAACGAAGAATTTATTGGTGTTATTTTTCTTTTGATCCCGGGAGCGAACGTCAAAAAGCAATGCCATTGCTTCTGCGGCTGCAGTTCCTTCATCTAATAAAGAGGCATTTGCAATTTCCATTCCGGTTAATTCGATAACCATCGTTTGGAAATTCAAAATGGCTTCTAAACGGCCTTGCGCAATTTCGGCTTGATACGGCGTATAGGCAGTATACCATCCTGGATTTTCAAATACATTTCTTTGTATCACTGCAGGAATAATTGCGGCATTGTATCCTAAACCAATGTAGGATTGAAAAACTTTATTTTTATTTCCTAGTTTCTGGATGTGATTTGCAAACTCATATTCGGTCATTGCAGGTTCTAAATCTAAATCAGATTTTAAACGAATGTCACTTGGAATCGTTTCCTGAATCAATTGTTCCAGCGTTGCTGCCCCAATTGTCTTTAACATGTGTTCTAAATCATTTTCTCTAGGGCCAATGTGTCTTAATGCAAAAGCGTCTGTTTTCATTGTATATAAAATAGGTTGTGTGTTTCTTGTTTTAAAAGGCTGTAAAATTAAATATTAATATGCTATTAATTGCCTTTTTTAATCGGATTTTCTGTGAATTTTTCAACTAAAAGCCGTTCTTATTAACACTTTGATTAATTTTGTCTAATGAGGTTTTTTAAACAAATATTCGATTTTTATATAAATAGTAGTATTCACGTGGGTTTATCGTGTTATGCTTTGGTCCGAATGACGAACTATATGTTCCACATTCCAGTAGGTGAACCAGTTGCTAATTTTGTTTTTTTTGGAACTATTGTGGGGTATAATTTTGTGAAATACGATGCTTTGGCTCGATCCAAAAAGATAAAAATGCGCAAGGAACTAAAAGGGATTGCTTTGTTTAGTTTTTGCTCCCTTCTATTTGTAGGCTATTATTTCTTTATGCTGGAACGAGTGACGCAAATTACCGCTATTGTTTTTTTGAGTATTACCTTGTTGTATACGCTTCCTTTTTTTCCAAATAAAAAAAACGCAAGAAATTGGGCTGGTGTCAAAATTTATATCGTAGCATTGTGCTGGGTGGGTGTCACGCTAGGACTCCCAATTTTAGATGCGGGCATACCAATAACCATGGATTTCTATCTAAAATGCATGCAACGCTTTATCTTGATTTTTGTATTGGTGCTTGTTTTTGAAATCATTGATATGGCACATGACGATCCGCATCTTAAAACAGTTCCGCAACAAATAGGAGTGAAGCGAACCAAAATATTGGGACTGTTACTTTTGATTCCATTTTATTTATTGGAGTTTTTTAAAAGTAATTTAGATAAAGATCAATTGATTGTAAACTTCATTTTAGTACTGATGATTTCATTATTTTTGATTTTTGCCAATGAAAAACGATCAAAATATTATACTTCTTTTTGTGTTGAAAGCATTCCGATAGTTTGGTGGTTGTTACTTTTATTATTTTAAAAAGCACTTAATTGGTGAGTACGTTCACTAATAATAGTATTAATTTGGTGAATAGGATATTTTTCTAGTGTTGATTAAAGATAATTTTCGAGAATTTTTGAAGTAGTTTGGTCTTTGTGTACGTAGTGTGTTGGTTTTTACTGTTTATTTTCAGACAAAGCTTTTAATACTTTGTTTCTTTCGAGGATAAAAGGAATAAGGGGTTTTTAGAAACCAAAATATTTACCGCGCCAGGTAACCGTTTCGTTGTAGTTAATTAATCCGTAAGTAATTCTTTTTCGTAAACGCCTTCGAAATCAATTACTGACTCGTTTTTCGTTACTTCAAATTGTTGCCATCGGGGATGCGTGACTTCGTATTCAAAAGTTGCATTTTCGTTGATTTTGGTATACCCAAAATAATGCTCCGTAATGAACTCAGCTTCGGAATCCGGTGCAATTGCAATGGGTTTTTTTTGGGTTGTTACCTGAATCGTATTCCATTTGTTTTTTACTTTCCATTGGTATATAAATTCTCGGGAGTTTCCATTGACTTTCAAAACGTGTTTCATCGGTAGCGTTCTATAATGCTCATTGTAAAACGTATTTGCAACAAGTGTAATAGTATGTTTTGGGACAATTTTGCTGATAAAAACGGCACCTCTTTTCCATACACCATTTTCAAAACGCTTAACGTAAAAACGAAGATTGACCTCTTCAAAATCAGAAAGAAACGGGATCTTCATTCCTAAAACGCGCACGTTTTCGAACAAGAAACCAATAAAACTAACATAACATTTGCCGTTCCATCAATCGATTTCTGTTCCTTTTGGGACATATTTCTCTAGAATTTCCGGATTGACCATATAATTAATTCAGGGCTAAATTATTCCACTCGGCTTATAAGAAACTCATTTTTTTGTTGGTTTTAATTTTTTGTAGGTATGTGAAATACTATTGAAAAAACCCGAAGCCTGTTACTTCAGGTTTTCAATAAGTTTTTTCTAAACCAATCCTGCTCTTCGTAACAAAGCTTCCGGTTTTGGTTCCTGTCCTCTGAAGCGTTTGTACAAAATCATAGGGTGTTCTGTTCCGCCTTTTGAAAGTATGTTTTCTTTGAATTTGGTGGCCACTTCTGTATTAAAAATACCTTTTTCTTGGAAATATTCAAAAGCATCAGCATCCAGCACTTCGGCCCATTTATAACTGTAATAACCCGAGGAATACCCGCCTTGAAATATGTGTGAAAAAGAAGTGCTCATCGCATTTTCTTTTACTTCAGGATACAATTGTGTGGCTGCAAATTGTTCGGTTTCAAAAGATTTGATGTCTTTGATGTTAGATGGATCTTGTGAATGCCAACCCATATCTAATAATCCAAAACTCAATTGGCGCATCGTTGCCATACCTTCTTGAAAACTCGCGCTTTCCTTAATTTTATGAACTAACTCCATCGGAATCATTTCGCCGGTTTGATAATGATAGGCAAACAACGCCAAGGCCTCCGGTTCGTAACACCAGTTTTCCAGAATCTGACTTGGCAATTCTACAAAATCCCAATATACTGAAGTACCGGACAAACTTGGATATGCCGTGTTGGCTAACATTCCGTGCAACGCGTGACCAAATTCATGAAATAAAGTTGTTACCTCGTTAAAAGTTAATAAGGATGGTTTTGTTTCGGTAGGTTTCGTGAAATTACAAACAATAGAAATATGAGGTCTTTCGTTAATTTCTTTTTTAACATATTGCGATTTAAAAGAAGTCATCCAAGCTCCGTTTCGTTTGCCTTTTCTTGGAAAGAAATCAGCATAAAACACCGCAACTAATTGATCGTCTTCATCTTTTACTGCGTATGTTGTTACTTCTTCATGGTATTTATCTACTTCGTAAACTTCTTCAAAAGTAATTCCGTATAATTTTTGCGCTACTGCAAAAGCACCGTTCAAAACTTTTTCTAATTGAAAATACGGTTTTAAAATTTCATCATCCAAATTGAATAATTGCTGCTTCAATTTCTCCGAATAATACGCACCATCCCATTTTTGAAGTTGCTCGATTCCGTGAAGCTCTTTTGCAAAAGCGGTCAATTGTGCAAATTCTTTCAAAGCTGCCGGTTTGGCTTTTTCTAATAAATCATTCGAGAAGGTTTTTACTTTCTCCGGACTTTCGGCCATTCTTTCTTCAAGTACAAAATGAGCGTGCGTAGCATAACCTAAAACTTGCGCTCTGTCAAAACGCAATTTGGCGATTTTTAGTACAATTTCCTGATTGTCAAATTCGTTATTTTGAAAACCTTTGGCACCAAAAGCGATTGCCATTTCCATGCGTAATTCCCGATTGTCAGCATAGGTCACAAACGGAACATAACTAGGATAGTCCAATGTGAAAATCCATCCTTCTTTTTCTTGGCTTTTAGCCAATGAACGAGCGGCTTCGATAGTTCCCTCTGGCAAACCGGCTAAATCTGTTTTGTTAGTAATATGCAGTTGATAGGCCTGTGTTTCGGTCAAAACATTTTCGCCAAACTGCAAGCTCAATTTTGATAATTCTTTATCAATTTCTCGCAATTGATTCTTTTTATCTTCCGGTAAATTCGCTCCATTTCTGGAAAAGCTTTTGTATTTTTTGTCTAAAAGCGTGGTTTGCTCCGGATTGAGATTCAGTTTTTCTCGTTGCTCATACACTGTTTTTACTCGTGCGAATAAATCCGGATTAAGACGCACATCGTTGCCAAACTCAGAGAGCAGAGGCGAAACTTCCTGAGCGATTTTTTGAATTTCGTCATTGGTTTCGGCTGAATTCAAGTTGAAAAAGATGCTTGAGATTCGGTCCAAAACATCGCCGCTGAACGCTAATGCTTCAATCGTGTTTTCGAAAGTGGGTTTTATCGGATTTTGTACAATCGCATCGATTTCGGCTTTTGCCAATTCGATTCCTTTTTGAAAAGCAGGAAGGAAATCTTCATTTTTAATTTTCGAAAAAGGTGCAGTATTGTACTTTGTATTGAAAAGGTGTGTTAGGATGCTCATTTGTATTTTGTAATAAAAATAATTTGATGTTTAAAGAAATCAAAGGTACGGATTTAATAAAAAAAATGTGTTTGTCCAAGGAATTGATTTGGGCCAAAATAGCGGATTCAGAAGTGTTATTTAAATGTTATTTATTTCGTTTGGCAGTAATAAAGCCTTAAATTGTAAAAAATGATTGGTTTTGTAAAAAATGAATCGAAAAAAATATAATAAACTAAAAGAAAAGATGAATTATCAAATTACAATAAATAGAGCGAATACTGTTGATGAGGTTGAAGAATATTGGACAAATGAGGATTATATAAAACTCTTGGGAAAGTTTGATTATCCGGATGCTGCTGATGGGGATGCTGCCAGTTTAAGGGAATTGTTGTTTATGGCAATAAGTGATTTCGAACCAAAAGATGCCGCTGCAATACTATTGGAATACAAATTATCAGAAGATTTGAATGAAGGTCAAATTCAGCAAATTTCAAACGATATGCTTTTAGATAAAGTATGTGAAGAATATCCCGAAATTGGATTGCATTCAACATTGTTTCATATCAATCAATTGCTTTTCAAAGCTTACAACGGTACTTTTCCTAATGCAAAAGCGACGATTGTTGAATGCAGTTTGGTCCCGGTCGAAGGTGAAAATGAAAGCGAATTGACTAAAGAAAATATTCTGAAATTATTAAACAACGGTTTATCGGGCAGTAATTTGATCAAAAGATTGTTCGATCTGCCAATGACTGAAAACGTCCCTTTTTCGGAAGCGGAAGATATTTTATGGGATGTTAAGACCACGGATAATGTGAATTATACGATTACAACTTCTGAATACTGGTTAAGCAGAGAGGACATTATTGCATCAGAATTTGAAGGAGTTCTTGAAATTGTTGTTGATGCAGAATAAATTATTTCACTATCTGAATTCATAAAAAAAGCTCCGTCATGGAGCTTTTTTTATTTTTGGAGGCTTTGGGAAGCGATATTGACGGCTTCTTTCAATCCGGTTTTGTACTTAATTACTTTCTCTAGGACACTTTTGTTGTGACTTCCTATGATTTGAGCGGCAAGAATACCTGCGTTCTTGGCGCCATTTAAGGCTACGGTTGCTACGGGAACGCCACCTGGCATTTGCAGAATGGATAAAACGCTGTCCCAGCCATCGATTGAATTACTGGATTTTATAGGAACGCCAATTACGGGAAGTGGCGACATTGAAGCGACCATTCCGGGTAAATGTGCCGCGCCGCCAGCACCGGCAATAACCACAGAAATACCGCGAGTATGTGCGTTCATGCTAAAATCAAATAATTTTTCAGGCGTTCGGTGTGCCGAAACGATATCGACTTCAATTTCGATTTCAAATGCTTTTAGGATATCTATGGCTTCTTGCATGATCGGCATATCTGAGATGCTTCCCATTATTACGGCTACTTTCATTGTTTCTTATTTAAAGATTTAAAGATTTAAGCATTTAAAGATTTTTGAGAAATTCAATTTAATTAATTTTTTGAATTTTTCAATCTTTAATTTTTTCAATCTTTTAATTAACTTATCACTCTAATCGTATTCTTTACATCCTCAGCAATTCTTCGGGCTTCGTTGATGTCTTCATTTACGATGGTTACGTGTCC
The DNA here is from genome assembly GCF_003970355.1 of Flavobacterium bomense. Taxonomy (NCBI): domain Bacteria; kingdom Pseudomonadati; phylum Bacteroidota; class Flavobacteriia; order Flavobacteriales; family Flavobacteriaceae; genus Flavobacterium; species Flavobacterium bomense. Next base: position 42,276 of record NZ_RYDJ01000019.1, read on the forward strand.
CATTTTTCTAAAGGGACGCGTTTGTTTTTTTCCGTAAATATGTGGCGTAACACCATTCCATCCCAGTATTTTTTCGATGTTTTCGTAGACTACATCTCCTGAAAAACCTTCTTCGCCCACTAGATTTACCATGATCCCGGCTACTTTACTGTCTGTATTCCCTAAAGGCAAATCTAGAATGGCACGCAAATGATTTTCAAATTGCGAGGTATAACTGGCTTCAATCGAGTAATGACCTGAATTGTGCGGGCGTGGAGCCACTTCGTTCACAAGGATTTCATCGTCTTCGGTTTGAAACATTTCTACGGCTAATAATCCCACATGATTGAATTTTTTAGAAACATTCAATGCGATAGCTCTTGCTTTTTCGGCTACTGTATCATCAATTCGAGCTGGGCAAATCACATATTCTACTTGATTGGCTTCTGGATGAAATTCCATTTCTACTACAGGATAGGTTTTTATTTCACCGGAAGGATTGCGACAAACGATGACAGCCAATTCTTTTTTGAACGGAATCATTTCTTCGGCAATGCATTCTACATTGGCTAAATTATCCAAATCCGAAATGTGTCGAATCACTTTTACGCCATTTCCATCGTAGCCAAATTCCGTACATTTCCATACAAACGGTAGTTTTGTTTTCGAATCCAGAATATCAACAACGAGACTTTTTAAATTGTGAAATCGTTTGTAATTTGCGGTTGGGATGGCATGTTGAATGTAAAAATCTTTCTGAATTCCTTTGTTTTGAATGAGTTTCAACGTTTTTGGCGAAGGAAATACCTTTAACCCTTCTTCTTCCAGTTTTACCAAAGCTTCCAGATTGACTAATTCGATTTCAAAAGTCAAAATATCTACTTTTTTACCAAAGTTATACACGGTTTCAAAATCCATTAAATCCCCTTTGAAGAATTGGTCACAAGCTATTTTGCAAGGTGCTTCATCACTTGGATCCAAAACATAGGTTTGTATGTCGAACTTTCGGGTGTCAAACAATAGCATTTTGCCCAGTTGTCCGCCACCGAGAATTCCCAATTTAAAATCAGAAGAAAAATAATTCATTGTGTAGTTGTATGTTTAAGCAAAGATACTTTATAATGATGGAATCCGAAAACACAATTTTATTTTCTTCGGAATTTTTATTATAACTTTTGTTGCTTTCAATACATTTTGAGGCCCTTTTATGTGAAATTTACTTAAAATTACAAATTAATTCTCATTTATCAATTCACAAATCCGAATTCTGTATCTTTGCACATTATTTTAAAAACGAAAATAATGATACAACTTCACGACAAACAATTTGTTCCGTTTATTTCTGCTAAAGAAATTGATTTTGCCATTGCTAAAATGGTGGCGCAAATAGAAGATGATTTCGCTGATGAAATACCAGTTTTTGTAGGTGTATTAAACGGAGCTTTTATGGTCGTTTCTGATTTTATGAAACAGTATAAAAAACCATGTGAAGTGTCTTTTATAAAAATGGCTTCTTATGAAGGAACTTCTACCACAAATGAGGTAAAACAATTAATCGGATTAAATCAGGATTTGACTGGACGTAGCGTTATCATACTAGAGGATATTGTAGATACCGGAAATACTTTAGTGGAACTCAAAGAATTATTCAAAAAACAAAATGTAAAGCATTTCAAAATAGCGACACTTTTCTTCAAACCAGAGGCATACACAAAAGATATCAAAATAGATTATATTGGGATTCGAATCCCAAATAAATTTATTGTAGGTTTTGGTTTGGATTATGATGGTTTAGGAAGAAATTTATCCGAAGTATATAAACTAAAAGAATAATTACCAACACATTATGACTAACATTGTTTTATTTGGAAAACCAGGAGCAGGAAAAGGAACTCAAGCAGAATTTTTGAAAGACAAGTACAAATTAACGCATATTTCCACGGGCGACGTATTTCGTTTTAATTTAAAAAACGACACAGAATTAGGCAAACAAGCAAGAGTTTATATGGATGCAGGGGATTTAGTACCGGATGAATTGACGACAAAAATGTTGATTGATGAGGTAAATAAACATCCAGACACAAACGGAATTTTATTTGACGGATATCCAAGAACACTATCACAAGCCAAAGATTTAGATGCATTTCTTGTTTCAATTAGTTCGACTGTTGCCGCAACAATTGCACTCGAAGCTGATGACGAAATCCTGGTACAACGATTGTTAGAAAGAGGAAAAACAAGTGGCAGAATTGACGATCAAGACGAAGAAAAGATCAGAAATCGCTACCAGGAATACAACGAAAAAACAGTGCCATTAATGGATTATTATCAGGGACAAGGGAAATTTCACGCAGTAAACGGAATTGGTACCATTGCAGAAATTACCCAAAGAGTAAGTACCGTTATTGATCATTTATAGGAGCAGTTCCAGCTGTACTTTGCAAGCCTCAAGAAAAATAGTTTTTTTACCTTTGGGCTTTTCACTGTTATCTGGGCTATAAAATTGAGGTTACAAACAACCGATTTCAAAACAAAAAATGGAGGAATCACATTTTAATACACAAACGAATCAACTAAGAAATTGGAAATACTAATAATATTTTTTCTAATACTGCTTAATGGAATTTTTTCCATGTCAGAAATCGCATTGATTTCGGCACGTAAAAATAGATTAGAAACTTCTGCAAAAAAAGGGAATAAAAATGCTCAAATTGCATTGGAATTAGCCAATTCTCCAAACAAATTTTTATCAACCGTACAAATAGGAATTACCTTGATAGGGATTCTAACCGGTATTTATAGTGGGGATAAAATCACATTTGACGTCGAAACTTACATCAATAATTTTGAGATACTCAAACCGTATGCCCATTCTGTTTCTGTTGGGATTGTTGTAGTGGCTTTAACTTTTTTTTCTATGGTTTTAGGGGAATTACTGCCAAAAAGAATTGGTTTAAATCATCCGGAAAGCATTGCAAAAACAGTGGCATTACCCATGAAAATTATTTCGGTAATTATGGCTCCATTCATTTGGATGTTGACGCATTCAACGGAATTTTTGTTGAGTATTTTACAAATAAAACCAACAGCTGACGGCAAAGTTACAGAAGAAGAAATTAGAGCGATTATCAAAGAAGGAACTGAAGGAGGCGAAGTTCAGGAAATAGAGCAAGATATTGTGGAACGCGTTTTTCATATTGGTGATCGGAAAATAAATTCTTTGATGACACATAGAAAATCAGTGGTTTTTCTACCTTTTCATGCAGATAAAGAACAGGTTAGAGAGTTTATGCTTAAAGAGTTGCATTCTATTTATCCTGTTTACGGTGAGAATTATGATGATATTGTAGGGGTTGTTAACCTAAAAAATATTTTTGCCCATTTTGAGAACGAAAATTTCAATTTGGCTGATATTATGACCGAAGCTCCCTTTATGATGGAGCAAACCACGGCGTATGTAGCGTTAGAGAATTTTAAAAAAACCGGAATACATTACGCATTTGTATCTGATGAATATGGTGTTTTTCAGGGTGTTATTACACTGAATGATATTCTGGAAGCGCTGGTTGGTGATGCTTCGGATTTTTATAAAGATGATTTTCAGTTAATTGAAAGAGAAGATGGAACATGGCTCGTTGACGGACATTATTCGTTGCACGATTTCTTGACGTACTTTGAGTTAGATGAGCTAATCAATGATTATGAAGTTACTACGGTGAGTGGATTAATAATGACGGAACTATCTCACATACCCAAACAAGGAGAGAAATTAATTTGGCAAAAATTTGAGTTAGAAGTTATCGATATGGATGGCGTCAAGATTGATAAAGTGATGGTGAAAGCCTTAAAGGGTTAAAATTTGGTTTAAAGTTTAATGTGTAAAGTTAGTGTGCCGCTAATCTTTAATCTTTAAACGATAAACTTTTAAACAAAAAAAAATGACTGAAGGGAATTTTGTAGATTATGTTAAAATATATGTTTCATCCGGAAAAGGAGGAAAAGGATCTACGCACTTGCACAGAGAAAAATTTATTGAAAAAGGAGGCCCTGACGGTGGTGATGGTGGTCGTGGTGGCCATGTATATTTGGTAGGAAATAAAGCACTTTGGACATTGTTTCACCTAAAATTTGCCAGACATATCAAAGCCGGTAATGGTGGAGATGGAAGTGGAGACAGGAGTACCGGTGCAGATGGTGACGATAAATTTATCGAAGTGCCGCTGGGTACTGTTGTAAAGGATAAAGAAACGGGAGAAATATTATTTGAAATTACTGATGAGGGTGAAAAACAAATTCTTTCTCGCGGTGGGAAAGGTGGTTTAGGTAACTGGCATTTTAGAAGCTCAACAAATCAAACCCCCAGATATTCTCAACCGGGATTGCCTGGAGCAGAGATGGATGTTATTTTAGAATTAAAAGTGCTGGCTGATGTAGGTTTGGTAGGTTTTCCTAATGCAGGAAAATCAACATTATTGTCAGTTTTGACTTCTGCAAAACCAAAAATTGCCGATTATCCGTTTACTACCTTGAAACCAAATCTTGGTATTGTAGCCTACAGAGATTTTCAATCTTTTGTAATTGCAGACATTCCCGGAATTATTGAAGGAGCAGCCGAAGGAAAAGGTCTTGGACATTATTTCTTGCGCCATATTGAACGGAATTCAACTTTATTGTTCTTAGTTCCAGTGGATACTCCGGATATCAAAGCGGAATATGATATTTTGGTAAATGAATTGACAAAATACAATCCCGAAATGCTTGACAAAGAGCGTTTGCTGGTGATTTCTAAATGCGATATGCTTGATGATGAGTTAAAAGCAGAGCTAAAAGTAGAATTAGACGTTGCTTTCAAGGATGTTCCGTATATGTTTATTTCTTCTGTGGCTCAACAAGGTTTGACAGAATTAAAAGACAAGTTGTGGAAAATGTTGAACGACTAATTTTCATAAATTTCACAAAAAAGGTGTTCTTTTAGAACACCTTTTTTGTTGCCATAATTTAAGAATTAGTTACTGTTGTAGGTGTCAAATAAGAACTGTAATGTGTCAGGGACTGTATTAGCTAGTATATTAGGCGTAAGAGTATCCTTATTAAGCCAGTTTTCTATGATTAAATCAAAATTATCACCTACTTCATAAACTACTGGAACCCCCATTTTTTTTAGTGCTGCAGCATTACACTCCTGCTCATAATGATTTCGTATAGGAATGCTGAGTATTTTTTTTCTAAGATACAATGCTTCTGCGGGTGTTTCAAATCCACCACCGGTTATGACACCATGACAGTTGATTAAGCTTTGATTGAACTGTTTTTGATTTACAGGATAATACGTGATGTTGCCAATGGTATGTTTGAGTTTTACATCATTCAAAAACCAGTGAAAATTAATTTCGGAGCGTTTATTAAACGCTTTTTCTAAACAATCTTTTTGGAAAGACGGTAAATAAACCGTTATGTGTTTTAAGTCTTTTGGTTCGGCTTGTATGATTTCATCTTTAATAATTGGAGGGAGAATGAAAGAATCGTATTTCTCAAAATGCAGTCCAATATACTGTGGAGAAGGAGCATAATGTTTTAGAATTATTTCTCCCATAAGGCTTTTTTTTTCTGGTCTTGGTGTCAATTTTGACGCAAAACTAGCTTGATGTCCAAATTGTACCGAATGTACTTTCTGTAATTTACAAGCAAGAGAAGTAATTGAATCAAAATCATTTATTACAACATCATAATTTTTTAAAGGTAGAGAGCTTGCATCTTTGAACATCTGTATTGGCCTAATGTTTTTTGCAATATTCCAGTAGTTCAAGCCACCACATTTACTGTAGTGCAAGCTGCAACCGTCGCTTTTGTATTTTACTGGTAAATCAATTTTTAGGCTAGCATTATTTCCACTCATGAAGAAGTCTACAGTGCCAAATTTTTGTAAATAAGGATAAAGTTGCATGGCTCTACTGATATGACCGTTGCCAGTGGCTTGAATAGCATAAAATATTTTCATGTTTGTTATTTAGATTGGATTATAACTGATTTCTTTTAAATATGGATTTATTAGGATAAGATGATTTTTCCTCAGGGTTATTAAGATAAAATTTTGGTTACAATGTCATTTATAATTGCATCTTCTTTGTTCTCATGGTCTATATAGTCCGTTTTTTTATACTGGTAAATACTCCATTTTTCTTTTTTGTATTCCAATGCGGTAAGGTTTTCGACCCAATCACCGCTGTTTAAATACATAACCTTTCCATGTTCATTTTGTACTTCCCTCATTTGGGGTTTGTGAATGTGTCCGCAAACTACATAACTGTATTTTTTTTGAATAGCAATTTCGGCGGCTGTAGTTTCAAAATTTGACACAAAAGAGACGGCTTTTTTTACACTGTCCTTAATCATTTTAGAATAGCTTCTTTTTTCTTTTCCCAAAAGCACTAAAACCCAATTGATAAAACTATTTATCAAAATCAATAAATCATAGCCTTTTCCGCCAAGTTTAGCTAAAATTTTAGCATAACCTTTCGTAGAAGAATCGAAAACATCCCCGTGAAAAATCCAGGTTTTTTTTCCATCTAAGTCCAGGATCAATTTATCTGCCAATTCAAAATTCCCTAAAATAAAATCGGAATATTTCCTTAAAGCTTCATCATGATTTCCCGTAATATAAATAACTCGAGTTCCTTGATTCGACATTTTTATGATTTGTCGCAATACATTCATGTGTGAGGCAGGAAAATATCTTTTGCTAAAACTCCACATATCAATAATGTCTCCATTTAAAACCAACATTTTTGGCTGAATCGATTTTAAATATTGTAGTAATTCATTGGCCTGACAACCATATGTTCCTAAGTGTACATCGCTCAATACGACTAAAGGAATTTTTCTCTTTCTTTTCATAATTTGTTTTGACGAAATTAATTACTCTGTGTTATGATAATGTTTCGTATATATTATTATTACACGCTACACATATTGATTTGTTAACTTTTTTAAGATTAAAAAAGCTGTTTAATACTTTAAATTTTCCTTATTTTTGAAGCATGAAACATAGTATACTAGTTTTTTTATTGTTTCCTATTATGATTTGGTCACAATCCAATTTTGAAAAAGCGCAAAAACTCTTCAAAGAGGAAAAGTATGAGCAGGCACAAACAATATTTGAATCAATACTAAAAACGAATCCTTCAGATTTGAAGACGATAGAGTATTTGGGCGATATTGCCGGTTATTATAATTCATGGGAAAAAGCAATTACCTATTATAAAAAGCTAAAAACAGTAAAACCATCAGAAGCCAATTATTATTATAAATATGGTGGTGCGATGGGAATGAGAGCTAAAGAGAGCAGTAAATTTAAGGCGCTTGGGATGATTGCTGAAGTTAAAGCCTCCTTTGAAAAAGCCATCAATCTGAATCCAAAACATATAGAGGCGCGTTGGGCTTTGATTGAAATATACATTCAGTTACCGGGAATTGTTGGCGGGAGTGAAACTAAGGCTATGAAATATTCCGATGAATTATTGCGGTTGTCGCCTGTTGATGGATATTTGTCAAGAGGTCATATTGAGGAATATTTCGAACGATATAAAGGTGCGGAACAGCAGTATAAAAAAGCAATTCTGGCTGGTGGTTCAAAAATAAGTTACCAAAAGCTGGTTAGCTTATATAATGATAAAATGAATGAAACTGAAAAGGCAAAATCTCTTTTAGAATCCTATAATAACAAAAAGGTTCAAAGTAGTTTTTAATTCACTTGAACTGTAAAACTCTAAATTAAAACAATTAATGCGTACACATTTTATAGCTGTCGGAGGTAGCGCCATGCACAATCTGGCTTTAGCATTACACAACAAAGGATATCAAGTTACGGGAAGTGACGACGCCATTTTTGAACCGTCAAAATCTAGATTAGACAAAAAAGGGATTTTACCGCCAGCATTAGGCTGGTTTCCTGAAAAAATAACATCAGCTATTGAAGCTGTAATTCTTGGTATGCATGCCAAAGCAGATAATCCTGAATTATTGAAAGCCCAGGAATTAGGACTCAAAATATATTCGTATCCGGAGTTTTTATACGAACAATCTAAAAATAAAACACGTGTGGTTATTGGTGGTTCTCATGGAAAAACAACTATAACTTCGATGATTTTGCATGTAATGCACTACCATGACATTGCTGTAGATTACATGGTTGGCGCTCAACTGGAAGGATTTGATACAATGGTGCATCTTACGGAAGAGAATGACTTTATCGTTTTAGAAGGAGATGAATATTTGTCCTCGCCGATAGACAGAAGACCAAAGTTCCATTTATACCAACCGAATATTGCTCTAATTTCAGGGATTGCTTGGGACCATATCAATGTTTTTCCCACGTATGAAAATTACGTGGAGCAGTTCGAAATTTTTATTGGCAAAATTACCAATGGCGGGATTCTCGTGTATAATGAAGATGATACTGAAGTAAAACGTGTTGCAGAAGCGGCTACAAATCCAATCCGAAAATTAGCCTATCATACCCCAAAATATACTGTTAATGAGGGTGTGACACTGCTGGAAACTCCGGAAGGCGACATGCCAATTGAAGTTTTTGGAGCACATAATCTTAATAATTTGGCTGGTGCCAAATGGATTTGCCAGAATATGGGTGTTGATGAAGCTGATTTTTATGAAGCCATTGCCAGTTTCAAAGGTGCATCAAAACGATTAGAAAAAATTGCGGAGAGTAAAACAAAAGTGGCCTATAAAGATTTTGCACATTCCCCAAGTAAAGTGGCGGCAACTACCAAAGCGGTAAAAGAACAATATCCAAATCGTACTTTAGTGGGTTGTTTAGAACTTCACACTTATAGTAGCTTGAATGCAGAATTCTTAAAAGAATACGAAGGCGCACTTGAATATGCTGATACAGCAGTAGTTTTCTATTCGCCCGATGCCGTAAAAATCAAACAATTGGAGGAAGTAACACACGAGCAAATTGCTACTGCTTTTAACAAAAAAGATTTAATTATTTATACCAATCCAAAAGATTTTGCGGATTATTTGTTTAATTTAAACCTTGAAAATTCGGCTTTGTTGTTGATGAGTTCCGGTAATTACGGCGGATTGAATTTTGATGAAGTAAAGGAATTGGTAAAGTAAATAATGCTATGAAAGATTCTATAAGAATTGCTAAGACTACAAGCGAAAATCCTGATTTTATGGCTCTTATTAGCGCTTTAGATAAAAGTTTATGGGAGCGTTATCCCGAATTAAAAACCGACTATTGGGGTAATAATATTTTGGAATTAAACCCAAATGTTATTGTTGTATATCTAAAAAACGAAGCTGTTGCTTGCGGTTGTTTTAAAAAATATGATAAAAATACAATTGAAATAAAACGTATGTTTGTTTCTCCTGAGGTGCGAGGAATGGGATTGGCTCAAACTATTTTACGAGAATTGGAACTTTGGGCGCAGGATTCTGGATCATCATTTTCTGTTTTGGAAACATTATACAAGCAAAAGGAAGCCATTGCTTTGTATCAAAAAGCGGGATATGTTATTGTTGATAATTATGAGCCTTATGTGGGTTTAGAAAATAGTATTTGCATGCGCAAACAAATTTAAACAACAAGCGAATGGCTGAAAATTCCTTTTTTCCTATTACCAATTGGTCCGAAGACGATAAACCACGTGAAAAACTAATGCTGAAAGGTAAAAGTGTTTTGAGTGATGCGGAACTGATAGCTATTTTGATAGGTTCCGGCAGCAGGAATGAGTCAGCGGTGGATTTGAGTAAACGGATTTTGGCAAGCGTAGATACTAATTTGAATGCCTTAGGAAAATTATCACTGTCTCAGCTCATGCAATTTAAAGGAATAGGAGAGGCAAAGGCCATTTCTATTATTGCTGCTTTAGAATTAGGAAGACGCAGAAGAGGCGAAGAGGTTGTGGAATTAACGAAAATTACTTCCAGCAAAATCATTTTCGAAATCATGCAGCCTATTATTGGGGAATTACCACACGAAGAATTTTGGATTATTTATATGAATAACTCCAATAAGGTACTGTCGAAATCCCAATTGAGTAAAGGCGGAATCACCGGAACATTGGTCGATGTGCGAATCGTTTTCAAAACGGCACTCGAAATCGGAGCTACAGCATTGATCTTGTGTCACAATCATCCTTCCGGAACATTGATTCCTAGTGATGCCGACAAACAAATTACAAGAAAATTGAAATTGGCAGGTGATAGTTTAGAAATAAAAGTATTAGATCATCTTATTATAACTGAAACCAGTTATTTCAGCTTTGCAGATGAAGGGATATTTTAAAATTACAAAATGAAACAAACACATATAAAGGACGTTTTTTTTGATTTAGATCATACCCTTTGGGATTTTGATAAAAATTCAGAGCTCACTTTTGAGACTATTTTTAACAGAAATCATCCAACGATAGCAACCAAGGAGTTTATTGAAAAATATGTTCCAATTAACCAAGCGTGTTGGGCACTTTATCAATACGATAAGATTACCCATCAGGAATTGCGGTACAATCGATTGAAACACTCGTTTGATGCGTTGAGTTATACTATTTCAGATGAAGAAATAGAGACTATAGCGGAGGATTATATTCGGTTTTTGCCGGACAACAATCATCTTTTTGATGGGACAGTGGAACTTTTGGAGTATTTAAAACCTAAATACAATTTGCATATTATAACCAATGGTTTTGCGGAAGTGCAATTTAAAAAATTGAACAATTCAAAAATTGGAAGCTATTTTCAGACCATAACTAATTCAGAAATGGCTGGGGTAAAAAAACCAAATCCCATTATCTTTGATTACGCTTTAGATTTGGCCAAAGCCAAAAAAGAAAAAAGTATCATGATTGGTGATAGTTTAGAAGCGGATGTTCAAGGAGCACTGGATGCGGGACTGCAAGCTATTTTCTTTAATGAAAGTAAAGTTCAGGTAGAACAGCACATCATACAAATTAACCATTTATTAGAACTTAAAAAATATTTATAAAGATGAAAAAATCATTAGTATTCCTGCTGATATTAGTTGTTAGTTATTCCTATTCTCAATCGGTAAACGATTATAAAGCTGTGATTATTCCCGTTAAGTACGATTTCCTCAAAACAGAGAATCAGTATCGACTGACAACAATGTCTAAATTCAATCTAAACAAAGCCGGTTTTGAAGCTTTTTACAGCAAAGAAGCCATTCCAAGTGACTACAGTGACCGTTGCAGTTTGTTGTATATGGATGTTGTTAAAGAAAATGCTTTTTTGATGACTAAGTTATTTGTGACACTTAAGGATTGTTACGGGAAAATAATTTTCCAATCTGCAGTGGGGAAAAGCAAGGAGAAACAATATGAAACTGCGTATGGCGAAGCGCTTAACAAAGCTTTTGAATCCGTTAATGAGTTGCAATATAAATATAACGGTACTATAAATACAACTATGGAGCCAGAAGTTACCAAGCCCTTGGCCGCTCCGGTGGTGTTGGCTCAAAAAGTAGTCAGCGACTCAGTATCTGATGAAAAAGAAATGGATTTGCTTTATGCTCAGCCTACGGCAACCGGTTTCCAGTTGATTGATAGTTCTCCAAAAGTTGTTATGAAAGTTTTTAAAACCTCTAGTGCCGAATCTTTTATCGCTTTCAAAGGAGATATTAAAGGTGTTTTAATTGCTAAGAACAACCAATGGTTTTTTGAGTATTATGAAAACGACAAATTATATTCTGAAAAAATAACGGTAAAGTTTTAGTGCAATTATAAATTAATTATTTTTCTAAAAGGGATGTACTGCGGTGTATCCCTTTTTGTGTTTTAATAGCCATATTTATTTTTCCAGCGGTTTTTTAAGAATTCTCTTGTGATGTTTTCTCGGGAGTTATTTCCGGGAATATAAATGGGATTGTTGGACAGTTCATTAGGAAGGAATTCTTGTTCTGCAAAATTATTTGTGTAATCGTGTGCATATTTATATTCTTCGCCATACCCTAATTCTTTCATTAATTTAGTGGGCGCGTTGCGCAAGTGAATTGGTACCGGTAAATCGCCAGTTTGTTTTACAAGTTGTTGCGCAGTTCCAATGGCCAGATACGAAGCGTTACTTTTAGGGGAAGTGGCTAAATAAACGGCACATTGGCTTAATATAATCCTGCTTTCCGGATATCCAATTGTGGCAACCGCCTGAAAGGTATTATTGGCCATAATAAAAGCAGTTGGATTGGCATTTCCTATATCTTCACTACTCAGGATAAGCATTCGACGAGCAATAAATTTAACATCTTCACCGCCTTCAATCATGCGGGCAAGCCAATACACAGCACCATTTGGATCACTTCCCCGAATGGATTTTATAAAAGCTGAAACAATGTCATAATGTTGTTCGCCAGTTTTGTCATACAAAACGGTATTTTGTTGTACTAAAGCAAAAACACGTTCGTTAGTGATTATAACATCGTCTTCTTCGGATGCATGTACAACAAGTTCAAAAATATTCAACAGCTTACGTCCATCGCCACCGGAAAGGCGCAATAAGGCTTCTGTTTCTCTTAGTTTAATGTTTTTGGTCTGCAAATAAGCGTCTGTTTTTATGGCGCGTTCCAGAAGTGTTTCTAAGTCTTTTTTGCTAAAAGCGTTCAAAACATACACCTGACATCGGGACAGTAGTGCTGGAATAACTTCAAAACTAGGGTTTTCTGTTGTGGCACCAATTAGGGTGATCCACCCTTTTTCTACCGCAGCCAATAACGAATCTTGTTGGGATTTGCTAAAACGATGAATCTCATCAATGAATAATATAGGGTTTTTAGCCGTAAACAAACCCCCACTTTGCTTTGCTTTTTCAATCACCTCGCGAATGTCTTTCACACCGGAATTGATGGCACTCAAAATATAAAAGGGTCGTTTTGATTCCTGTGCAATAATTTGCGCTAAAGTAGTTTTACCAGTGCCCGGTGGTCCCCAAAAAATTAAGGAAGGGATAATTCCTTTTGTGATTTGTTGTGTCAAGGAACCATTTGGTCCGACCAAATGGGATTGACTAATGTACTCTTCTAATTTTTGTGGTCGTATGCGCTCTGCAAGTGGTGCTTCCATTGTGCAAAATTAATATTTTTTTTAATCTAAGCCCATTTATGATTGTCAAATTTATTTTTCGGAGCTATTTCCAGCTGTACACTATATCCACGCAAAAAAGCGTGGGATGCCGTTTCCATCTGGGCTAGGAATTCTTGTGTTTAATTTTACTCTTGGGTTGTACTATGACAAAATTGCATTAAATTGCTTTTGGAGAAGTTTTTGAATTAAGATAATAGTATAAACAAGTAGGATTCATGGACAAACATTTTAAATTCACGAATTTAGTTATTGGACTGCCTCTTTTTTTTGTGGTAGTATTGTGGTTTGTCTATTGGCTCGAAATTCGATTTGATTTTGACTTTGTCCAAAACGGTATTTACCCTCGAACATTTTCAGGTCTGCAAGGAATCTTGTTCAGTCCTTTTATTCATAGTGATATAGAGCATTTGTACAACAACTCGATACCTGTATTGGTATTATTGGTCGCTTTACAATTTTTCTATGCGAAACAATCGTTGGCGGTTGTTGGGTATGGAATTCTATTGTCTGGATTTATCACGTGGATTATTGGTCGGGAGAATTACCATATTGGAGCCAGTGGTTTGATTTATGTGTTGTTTAGTTTTATTTTTTTTAAGGGAATTCAAACAAAGTACAATCGATTAATAGCCTTGTCTCTTGCCGTGATTGTTGTTTATGGAGGTTTAGTTTGGTATGTTTTTCCAAGTCCTGAGATTCCAGGTAATAAGTCTATTTCTTGGGAAGGTCACCTGGGAGGGTTGCTCTCTGGATTCCTTCTTACGTTAGTATATAAAACTCCAGAGTATAAAAAAGTCCTTAAGTATGATTGGGAACATCCGGATTATGATCCCTTGGCGGATAAATTCATGCAGCGTTTTGATGCCAACGGTAATTTTGTAAATCTTCCGAGAGACGAGCCTGAGGAATTTGCTTCTTTTTATTGGTGTAGTCTCCCGATTTGTTACACTGTTGTAGCGCATAAAAAAAATGAATCAAAACGGGAGTCTTGATTCATTTTTAGTGAATTTGTTTTGGTTCCCTATTCTTTGGGAAGGGTTTGGAAATTAACTTCTCTGTCTTACCGCTTCGTATAAAAAAGCACCACAAGCTACGGATACATTTAAAGAACCAATAGTTCCAAACATGGGAAGTTTAGCTTTTTCGTCAACAATCTTCAATACAGATGGGTTTACACCACGATCCTCAGATCCCATAATTATGGCAACAGGCTCGTTCAAAGAGATATCATAGATGTTTTGATCTGTTTTTTCAGTTGCAGCAACTGTTTTGATACCGCTTGCTTGCAATAAGAAAATAGCATCTTTGATGTGTTCTACTTTGCAAATTGGAATATTGAATACAGCTCCTGCAGAGGTTTTTACCGTATCACCATTCACAGGAGCTGAGCCTGCTTTTTGGACAATAATACCGTTTACGCCGGTGCATTCAGCAGTTCTGATGATAGCGCCAAAATTACGCGCATCAGAGATTTGATCTAATATTAAGAACAATGGTTTTTTCCCGTTTTCAATTACAGATTCAATCAACGTTTCTAAATCAAAAAAGGAGATAGGGGATATGGTTGCCACTGCACCTTGATGGTTATTAGGCGTTAATCTATTTAGTTTTTCAACCGGAACATAAGAAAAGTTAATATTACCGCGCTTCATCACTTTCATTAAGTCTTTCATCAGTTCGCTGCTCGCTTCCTTCTGAATGTAGACTTTGTCTACTGTTGCGCCTGCTTGTATGGCTTCGATTATAGCTCTAATCCCAAATATTTGATGTTCTTTTTCCATGGTGCAAATATATAAAAAAAAACCACCATCGTAATGATGGTGGTTTTAGATATATGGAAATTTATTTAATCTAAATTTTAACTAAGGTAAAAGTTTGATTTTGTGACGATCCACTGAAGTTTAATCTTAAGTTAATGTCCCCAGTACAAGAACCTACAGATCCTGATCCAGTCACTGTTACCTTCATCCAGCCTGTGTAGTCGAACTGCTCATTAGCAGTAACAGTTGCCACTGCATTTGAAGGGTTGATTGTTACTATCATATAGGATGTCGAAGGATTGTTTAAGTATGGATTGTTTGTATTTCTAATTCTAAATGTATACAATCCATCAGTGGATACGTATTGAACAGGCACTATATCTCCAACTGCGTAGTCAGCCCAAGCATCAGCGGTTACTTTGTAGTTACCATTGAAAGCAGCTGCACTAGCTAATGGACAAAAGAATTGAACTGAATATACAAATCCTGATGAGAAGTAAACTCCACCTACAACTGTACTAGAAGAGTTAGTATTAGTAAATGTTCTACCATCCGTTAACACTAATTCTAATCTCATTGTAAATTTATCGGATGTAGTGTAACCTCCGGTTGTAAGCCCTAATTTAGCCAGAGTCTCAGCAAGTGTAGCACTTACTTCACCTGTAGGTAAATTATTAGATCCTTTTGGAAAGGCTGTTGCGGAATATGATTTCACTAATTTTTCGGCACTTGTTACTCCATTTTTAGTGTGTTTTACATACAATCTAACTTCTGATAGAAGATCTCCATTTTTACTATCTTGTTCTTCAATATTTACTGACCATTTAGAAGTTGTATCAAAGAAATTAAAAGTAGATTGGTTTACTTTTAAAGTTCTTAAAATTGCGCCTCTTGTAGTGTTGGCAAGTACATTGTCTGCAGTACTTTCATCACTACTACAAGATTGTAATAGTACCATGCCCATTGCAAGTAAGCAATACGTTAAGTTTTTTATATATTTTTTCATGTTTAATATTTATTAGTTACCAATTGGAAATCCAGTTGTAGCATTGTTATCCCAGAATACTCTTGCTGAAACGCTAGTTTTTTGCTTCATATTTGAATTAGAAGAAGATTCATTTGCTGGATATAAAAATGATCTTATAAATTGCCCAGGATTTGGTTCTAGATTTGGTTGAATTCTTTGAGGGAATCCAGTTCTTCTATAAAAGTTGTATGCATCTGTTCCGTTTCCGAAAACCGAGATGAACAATTCTTTCGCAAGAATTTCTCTTTGACCTGTTAAAGTAGCAGCATCAAATTTATTTCCAACTTCGTTCATATAAGTTACATCTCTTGTTGTAGCAGGTACAGTTGATACTATAGCACCAGCATCTCTAGATATAAAAGCTCTCACTTTAGTGAATGATTTTTGAACTCCAGATAAAATAAATGCTTTTGCACTTCCTATACCTCCGTATAACGCAGCTTCAGCTCTGTAGAAATCCATAGTAGAACTTAGTAATATTGGTGTAATTCCATCTCCTTTAGCTCCACTTAAGTTATTTACAGTTTTAAATGTGTTATCATCAAAACGACCTCCTGCAGGATAAACTCCATAAGCAGTTTTCTTGTCAGCATCTGGTGGAATACCAAAATTGTCTCCATGATCTCTGCCCCAGTATCCATTAGCTACAGTACAGTAAGTATAACCTCCGGCTACGTAGTGAGCTGGAGCTGGTTCAATAGAACATTTTAATGTAGTAGGGTCAATTGGTGATTGTCCGTTTAACTGTCTGTAGAAGTAGAATTTCATTCTAGGGTCAGCTATAGACTTGTCACTTAGCATTAAATCCATAAACCAGTTTGATTGGTATTCAGAAGTACCTGTAGTTAAATAGTTGTCTCTGTATAAAGGACTTCTTCCATCAGGGTTGTTAACATTTGAATTCCAGTCAAATTGGAAATCATCTGAAGCAGTTTGCATAAAGTTTCCTGTTGCTACAATAGTATTAAAACTAGCGATAGCTGAAGGGTCAACTAATCTTCTTTGAATGTAGATTTTCATCTTAATAGAATTAGCTAACTTAATCCACTTAGTCCAATCTTTATTGTAATAAAAATCATTGAAAGTTGTTGTTGTTGGACTAGTTTCTGAAAAATTTACAATTGCTTTATCTAGTAAAACTAAAGCAGCATTGTAAATTGATGCTCCAGTATCTGCCTTTGCATTTAGATTAGTAGCTCCTAATAAAGCTTCAGTATAGGGGACATCACCAAAAAAGTCAACTAAGTTAACAATAGTGTATGCTTCTAATACCTGTCCCATACCAATATGGCGTTTCAATCCTTTTTCTGCAGCTTTAACATTCATTAATTGGATGTTCTTTAAAACTGTTTGATAAGAAACTGCCCATTTTGAGTCTAATGTAGCAGGGCTATAAGCATTTTCATAACTTCTACCAAACATATTAGTCATCCTTGTTACTTCCATACTTGTTCTACCATAAGCTTGCATGTTAAGTGCAAAAGAACGTTGAACACCATTTAAATAGAAATCCACATCTGCCTTGTCAACAGATAATGCATTTGGATCCTCTTTCATATCCATGTCTATTGTCTCGCAAGAAGAGTATAATAATGCCCCTAAGAACAAAATTATTACACTTGCTATTTTTTTCGTATTGTTCATAATTGTTATTTTTAAATTTAGAAACTTGCTTTAATACTAAAACCATATCTTTTAGCCGTTGGGCCATTCAAGTGGTCAAATCCTTTACCATTACCTACTCCAAGACCAGCTACGTTAGGGTCGAAATTGATTCCTTTAGGAGTATTTATAGCATTGTAATACAAGTTGTTACCTGATACAGATATAGATAGAGCTCCAAATGGAGTTTTATCTAATAATTTACGTGGTATGTTATATCCAAAAGATATTTCAGAAAGTCTAATTACAGTTGCGTCATAAATTTTCATTTCGTCAGCACCAGCTATAATATTACTGAAATAATTATCTGAATTGTTGATTTGAATATCATTTACAGATCCATCAGCTTTTACACCAGGAAGAATATATGTATTTAATCTATCTACTGTATCAGTTGTAAGACCTCTACCTAACAAAGTTGCGATTGTTTGTGAAAACATATCTCCACCTGCTGTATAATTAATTAAAAATCCAAAATTAAAATTTTTGTATGAAAAACTATTAGAAACGTTTAATATATAATCAGGGTTTGGATTACCAATGTTAAAGATACCTTGTTCGATTTTATACAAACCAGTACTTTCTACAACTTTATTTCCATTAGCATCTCTTTGAATTCTACTACCTACAATTATCCCAAATTGTTGCCCAGGAATTGCAGCGTTACCTAAGTTAGAATATCCATCATAAACAATTTGTTCTGTGTCAGGGCCTAAAGAAGTAACGATAGATTTAGATTTAGTTACGTTAGCACTAACATCCCAGTTAAATCCATCGTTTGCGTGATTTATAACGCTTACACCTAAATCAACTTCAAAACCTTCTCCGTCAATTTGACCGATATTTGTTTTTGTTGATCCAAATCCAGAACTTGGAGGTAATGGTCTGTCGGTAATTAAATCTTTTGTTTTTCTTTTGAAATAAGAAAAATCTAAACTTACTCTATTACTCAGAAATTTGGAATCAAAACCAAGTTCAATCTCAGTCAATAGTTCGGGTCTCAAATTAGGATTTCCTAAGTTATTTGAAGCTGATACAATAGGAAATGTAGTTCCTGCATCGTTTATGTTTCCTCTTGGAGCTAATGTTACGTTGTTTGAAACTGGATATCCTGTTGCAAATCCAGCAGAGGTACCATAACCCATTCTTAATTTCAAATAATTTAAACCCTTATCTGATGCTATTTCAGAGAATATTTTTGTTGGAATAAGCGCTAAACTCGCACTTGGGTAATCCAAAGTATTAATATTTGTATTAGATACCCAGTCCTTTCTTTCAGAAAGTGTCAAATAAGCCCATTTATTATAATCAAGTTCAACTTGACCATAGATACCTGCAATATTTCGGCTTTCTGAGTACTGAATTGGCGTTTGTGTTTTGAAGTTGAAGTGTCTAAATACTCCAAATCCTAATTGCTCTACACTATTAACTCCCTGACGGTCATATTTAGTAGATCTGGAAGTTGCCCCTACACTGAAATTCAGTCCTAAATTATCAGTAAGCGAGTACTGCCCGGTTACTAATATGTTATGATCCCATATTGTATTAAGGTTATCAAATGTTCTGTAGTCTCCTAAAACCGGTCCAGAGGTAGATGCTCCTCCAGAACCTTTATTAGTTCCTGAAACGTTTCTTTCAGTATAATTATCAATACCTACTCTATACGTTATGTTCAAATTGTCGTTAATGTCGTATTTCAAAGCTGAATTACCAAAAACTCTATTTGTTAATTGTGATGTGAAAGCATTGTTTACTGTCCAATTTGGATTTACAATTCCACCATCATTTCTGTAATAAACACTTCCTCCTGTAATAGGATCTTGGAAAGGTAATCCCATCAGGTCTACGTTACGAGGTGTGTAAAACACATCTGAAAACACAGATAAACCTGTTCCTGAAGCTCCTGAGCCTGTACTTAAAGCAACTGGTGGGCTTTTAAAATTAGTATTTGAATAGTTTAAAGTTCCGCTAATTGTAAATTTATTACTTAAAGCAGACTTACCACCAATAGAGATTGAATTTCTACCTAATTTGTTACCAGGTGTAAATCCTTCATCTTCTAAATGACCAAAGTTAAAGTTGAAACTAGTTTTTCCGTCAGCTGAAGCTCCAGCAATATTAACAGAAGTACTAGCAACTATACCTGTTCTAAAAAAATCTTTAACGTTGTTTGGTTTTGCAGAATAAGGTACTCTTTTACCAATATATTCTGGAAAAGCAGAATTTAAGTTTGCTCTGTCGTATGGGTGTTTGATTGTGCCATCAGCAGCAATTCCAGAATTTGGATTTGTGTAACCACCAATACCATTTGGATAAAATCCAGGACCCCAGTTACTGTAGAAGTTACCAAAAGCTTGGTCAAATCCGTTACCAAATTTATTTTGGTAATCTGGTAAAGATGCTATTTCGTTAGCAAAAAGGGATTGACTTACAGAAATCTCTGTTTTTTTAGGTCCTTTTTTTAAACTTCCACTTTTTGTAGTAATTAAAATTACACCATTTCTACCTTCAGTTCCGTAAAGTGTTGCAGCTGCAAATCCTTTTAGGATACTTACGTTTTCAATGTTGTTCGGATCTAAATCCAAGAATCTACTTGAACCAGAGTTACCATTAATGAATGAACCATTAGCATTCGTGTCTGAGCTAAAAGGAACTCCATCAACGATGAATAATGGTTGAGATGATCCACTAACAGAGTAGTTACCTCTAATGTTGATGTTTGTTGCGGAACCAGAAATACCACTACCATTAATGATTTGCACTCCTGAAGCCTTTCCGCTTAAAACCCTAGCTATATCACCTTCTGACCTTTGTTCTAGATCTTTTGCTTTAACTTGGCTAACTGCGTAACCAATTGCTTGTTTCTCTCTTTTTATACCTTGAGATGTAATTACGACTTCTTCTAGAGCTTGTGAGTCTTCCATAAGTTTAACCTTCAAGTTCTCGAAATTTGCTACTCTTTCCTGAGTTTTCATTCCAATATAGCTAAAAATCAAGATTTGGCTTGATGTAGCTTTGATTGAAAATTTTCCGTCAAAATCAGTTTGTGTCCCTGATTTAGTCCCTTTTACTAATACACTGACTCCCGTGATAGGCATTCCTGCATTATCAGAAACGATCCCTGAAACAGATCGTTCTTGTGCAAAGGTCAATTGCGTCACAAGTACTAGTAGTAGTACTAAGAATCCATTAAACTTTAGTTTCATAGTTATGATTTTTGGTTATATTCTTCAAAAATCTAAATTTTAAGTTAAAAATCCTAATCTTATCTTAATTTTTTATTTTATATAATAGTAATTAACCTTAAAAAATGTTTTTTGTTTCTTTTTAAAGCCAAAAAATTGAACTAATTATAATTTTAGTATTGTTTTTTATTTTATTGGGCTAATTAATTCTTTCCAAAGACGAATCAATTAATTGAAATTATTTTCGATAAAGGCCAGTCTGTTTTCTTGAAAAGATAGAATTCGATTTGTCTGAAAAATAAAAGGGAAGTCAAAAATCGCTAAAGTTTCATTGCGCTTTTTAATAAAGTAACAAAAACAATCCAAAGGATGTAATTGGGGTGGTTTATAAATAGTTTTCAAAGGGGCAATCAGTTTGGAAAAGTATTTATTGGATAACAGCGTTTTTTTGGTGTTAACGTCTAGTCCTAAAAAAAATCCCAAGATTCAATTGTTTTGAATCTTGGGATTTTTTATGAAATACATTGTTTGGTGAGGTGAATTCCTCATTATAGCTATTCTCCTAAGAAAGGGTATCTGTAATCTACCGGAGTAACGAAAGTTTCTTTGATTGTTCTTGGAGAAGCCCAGCGCAATAAGTTCAATGGAGAACCTGCTTTGTCATTGGTTCCTGAAGCTCTTGCTCCGCCAAAAGGTTGTTGCCCTACAACGGCACCCGTTGGTTTGTCATTAATATAGAAGTTACCGGCAGCATTTTGTAATTTCACTGTCGCCACTTCAATGGCGTAACGGTCCTGACTGAAAACGGCTCCTGTTAATGCGTATTCAGACGTTGTATCTACCAATTCTAGTGTTTCTTCCCATTTTGCATCTTCATACACAAAAATAGTCATAACTGGTCCAAATAATTCAGTTGCCATGGTGGTATAATGAGGATTAGTCGTTACAATTACCGTTGGCTCAATAAAGTATCCAACTGATTTGTCATAGTTCCCACCAACGATAATCTCCGCATCAGTATCTTTTTTGGCTTGGTCTATAAAACTGACCAATTTATCAAAGGAGCCTTCATGAATAACGGCAGTAATAAAATTACTAAAATCTTCTGGAGATCCCATTTTCATTGATTTTACATCCGCAATAATTTGCTCTTTTACAGCGGGCCATAAGCTTTGTGGGACATAAGATCTAGAGGCTGCAGAGCATTTTTGCCCTTGGAATTCAAATGCGCCTCGAACAATTCCCGTAGAAACTTGTTTAGGGTTAGCGCTTGAATGCGCTATGATGAAATCTTTTCCGCCTGTTTCCCCCACGATTCTTGGGTACGTTTTGTAATGGTGAATGTTTGTTCCAATTTTTGCCCAGATATCTTTGAATACGTGAGTGGAACCTGTAAAGTGAATTCCAGCAAAATCCCGACTTGCCAGAATGGTATCGGTAATCATTAAAGGGTCTCCAAAAACTACATTGATAACTCCATCAGGAACACCAGCTTCTTTGAACACTTCGATTATAATTTGCGCAGAAAAAACTTGACTATCACTTGGTTTCCAGATTACAACGTTCCCCATCATTGCGGCGCTTGCTGGAAGATTTGCGGCAATTGCAGTAAAGTTAAAAGGCGTGATCGCATATACAAATCCTTCAAGAGGTCTGTACTCTAGACGGTTCCACATATCTGAGGTGGATGCCGGCTGGTCTCCATATATTTGAGTCATGAATTCTACGTTGAAACGCAAAAAGTCAATTAGCTCACATGACGCATCAATTTCGGCCTGATGAACATTTTTAGACTGAGCAATCATGGTTGCGGCATTAATTCTGGCTCTGTAAGGGCCAGCAATTAATTCAGCGGCTTTAAGGAAAATGGCTGCGCGCTGTTCCCAAGCCATGTTAGCCCAAGCTGTTCTTGACTCTAATGCATTTGCAATAGCTTTCTCGATATGTGATTTTTCGGCAAGATGATACGTTCCTACACTATGTTTGTGGTCATGAGGCGCTGACATTGTTTTGGTATTCCCTGTTCTAATTTCTTCGCTTCCTATATATAATGGTACGTCAATTTTAGAATTCCACATTTTAGTATAAGCGGCTTGTACGGCGGCTTTTTCAGGTGAATTTGGCGCATACCCTTTTACTGGTTCGTTTACTGCTTTTGGCGCATGAAAAAATCCTTTTAGCATGATATTGTAATTTGATAATCTGTTTGAAGAGATTAAGATTAGAAAATTAAAAAATAAATTACTCGATATTTTATCAAAAAATTACTGTACTGCAAAAGTACAAAGGATAATTTTAAAATTGATAAAATAGGAATAAGAAAAAGGAATATTTTAAGCGAAAAAAATTAATTTAAAGCAAAGGGAGCACACAATCGGAAGGTAGGTACAATGACTTTGAAGTTTTTTGTTGAGGTAAAATTAATCATGTTAAAATACCCTTTCATCGCACCATAAGGGGATGATAATAGACAACCGGAACTATAGGTGTGAAATTCGCCAGGTTTTAAAACAGGCTTTTTCCCAATTACCCCTTCGCCATCAACAATTTCGATATCATTTAAGGAATCATAAATTTCCCAATGACGCGAGATCAATTGAACGGAATCTTTACTGTGGTTTTCAATAGTAATTTCATAACTAAATGCAAAATGAAGCTTGTAGTTCTTAACGTACGTACCTTCAAAACTAGTCAATACTGAAATTTTTATACCTCTTGTTATTTGAGAAACCATATTAAATGGGTGTGTAGGAGTTTAGTACTAACAAATTTACAAAAAAAGGGTATCGTTTTGTTGAATTTTATGAAAGTTTTTTTAATTGATGGTGTTTATTGAATTTGCCATTCCTTTGCCCACAGCCCTGTCATAACGACCTATGTTTTCTCTGTAATAGACTACTATGGTATATTCATTTTCTGTTTGATAAAAATTGCCATCTATCGCATTTTCCGGATCAAGAACTCCTTTGTCATCCGCAACAAGGTATTGAAAGTTTGTGAACCCTTGTTTTATTAAAATAGCCTTTTCATAAAGCCCTTTTTTAGGATTATAGTCCATCTTATATTCAGGGATTAATGCGTAGTTATTGAACATACCGGCAACATAAATATTTTTATTCATTCTGAAAGTGGGGGCCGAAAGACTGAAATAGACCCAGGCATAATCCGCTTCGAATTCGCTGTCAGCAGCGCTTATATTCTTGACTACAAAAGCCCCATTAACATCTTGGGTAAAAGAATACGGAAAATTGGCTCTAGCAGCATTAGTGTATAAAAAAGAACCATAAATAGGGGTGTCAAAGTCTACCCGACCAATGTTGTTGTTTGCGGCTCTGATGTCTTTATTTTCGAAAAACAAAAACTCATTTCCCGCCCAAAACTGCGTTTCAGTATCGTATTTGTAGATCAAATCATTTCCTATCGTATACTGCGGAATTATATTTTTTATACCGCTATTTAGTTGTCCGTTTTGAAGTAATAACAGTTTGACATTCCGCAACGGAGTTTGGAAAACAATGGAATTGGATTTAATCGCAAAATCTAAATTGTGTTTCAATTCGATAGTGCTGATTGTTCGTGCTCGTTTGACTTGAATGGGAACCGTGACCAGATCTTCGTATAAAATAAATTTTCTCGAAAACAGGATGTCTTTATTTTCATCTAAAACCTTTATCATGTAATTTCCGCTGATTTTTAATTGGAGCGTAAATTGATTTGGAATGGCTAATTTGTAATGCGAATAGATTTGTAAAGTATTAAAAGAGTTGGTGTACTCCTGAATTCTTTGGTTGTCAAAACCCTCTAAATATTCGTTTTTAGGTATTGCCGTTGGATTCCAGCTGTAATCGCAATGAATTATTTCGTAATAATAATTGGCTTCATTGCCAAAAAGATCATCAAATTGCAATTGAAATCCTTCGCCTAGTTTTAAAATTGGAATTATAGTTTGGTCATTTTGAACAAATGAAATGGTTTTAATGTGGTATGGCGGAGCAACTTCTTTTTCTATTTGTGCCAAAGAAACGCAGGAATAAAATGCAGTAAGCATAAAAGCGGCTATTTTGAGCAAAGGGTTTTCCATTTTATAAAACGTAAGATTGTGTAAATATAGCAATTACCTTTTGTCTTTGCTTCATCTAGTTTTTACATTAATTATTTCGAAAGTAATAGCTGTCAAAATCGTTTTAATTCGTTCCGGTCTTAAAGACTAACTGATTATTTTTATTACAAATAAACGGCTTATGAAAAAAATAAACTGACGCACTAATAAACTAAAAACCTGCTAAAAAGTAACTTTAGCAGGTTTTTTTATGGTGTAAATTTATACTTTGAATTATTTGAAACAAACCGGGATAATTTCCCCTTTGGCCAAACAATATTTTTCTACTAATTCAGGTGCAATTTTATTAGTATACTCTTCTTCGATTACTTTGAAGCCGATACTTCGTAATTTATCAAAATAATCACGGCCATAAATACGGACATGATCGTATTGACCAAATATTTTAGCACGTTCTTTTTGATCCGTAATAGAATCATCTGCAAAAGTGGTGGCTCTGGATAAATCCTGTGGAATTTGTAAAATTGCCATTCCGCCCGGTTTCAAAACCCGATACAGTTCCTGCATTGCTTTGGTATCATCCGGAATGTGTTCTAAAACATGATTGCACAGAATAACATCGTATTGATTGTCCTCAAAAGGTAAATTACAAATGTCTGCTTTCACATCTGCTAACGGTGAAAACAAATCGGTTGTCGTGTAATCTAGATTTTTCTGGTTTCGAAACAGTTTATAAAAAGCTTGTTCCGGTGCAAAATGTAAAACTTTTTTTGGAGACGTAAAAAAATCAGTTTTTTCATTTAAGTACAACCATAATAAACGGTGTCTCTCTAATGAAAGGGTACTTGGTGAAAGCACATTGTTTCTTTGTGTTCCGTAACCGTAAGGTAAAAAAGTTTTAAAGCTTCTTCCGTCAATTGGATCAGTGAATGTAGTTCCTTTTAACGCAAGTGCAAGAACTGGGCGTGCCACATAACTTAAACGAATAAGTATGGGCCGCGGAATGGTATTGAGTATAAGTTTAAAGAGTTTTTTCATTGTTGTTTCACAAAGATTCGCAAAGTAAACTCAAAGATTCACTAAGTTTTTTTTAAGAATCTGAAGTTGTATTTATAAATCGTTTTATATTGTTTTTTAAAATTTTACTATTGTAATTTATTAGTAATCCCAACGGATAATTTCCAAGCTTTAAATAGGTAAGTATTTGTGCAAAATGTACGGAAGTATAATTTTCAACTGTTTGGATATGCAAATAAAAACTGCACATTAAGTTAAGCTACATTTTTGTAATTAATTTGATTGTTAAATTCTTCAA